>DAOQGS010000585.1:0-2612 GCA_035338675.1 Cellvibrionaceae bacterium | reverse complement strand
CTGTGTGACTTCGGCCAGGTGGAGGCATTTGGGGATCAGGCCTATAGCCTGCAGGCTGTGCAAAGCCAGTTTGCCAACCAGCCCCTGCAGATTGCCGGCGCGCCCAAACATGCGGTGCTGAACACGGCGGTGTTGATGCGCGCAGCGGTGCTCAACCCAGCCGCTGCAAGCGCCCTGGCCAGGGGTAGCCTGGATGCCAGCGCCCTGACTTTGGAGGCCAGCGCGGCAGCTGTTACCGCCGCACGAGACGCTGCCATCGCCGTGGCACAACCTGCCGAGATCGACAGCTCCGCCCTAGGTACTTTTAATGCCGAGATGATCAAGTTCAAAGCGCTGGAAACTCAGTTACAGCTGCAGATCAGCGATAAAGACCGCCAACTGCAAAGCAAAGACTTAGCTTTGCAGGCCAAAGCTGTGGAGCTACAAACCGTCCAATCGGAAAGCCTGGCGTTAAAGAGCGAGCTGGCGCAAATCAAGGCCTCTGAGGCACAACTAAAAGTACAGAATGAAGAGTTCAAAGCCGAAGCGGTGCGCCTAAACCCCATTCAAACCATCGCCAGCAACATAGGCGCCCAGGTGGCCGCCGCCAACCAAAAACTGCAAGCGGACCAAAAGCCCTACCAGATTCAAAACATCCAAGTGGAACTGCGCGGCACCCTAAGCGGCGATGGCCAAGCCATGAACCTGGTGAAACTCGGCGAATTAAAAGAGGGCCTGGCCCACACCTCACTGGTGCGGCTGGACCTCACCAGCAGCAATACCAAACCGGTGGAGAACACCACCCTGGTGCCGGATGTGACCGGCTTTACCGAATCCGTGGTGCGGCGCCTATTAAGCTCCGTGGGCCTGCGCATGGAAAAAATCACCCGTTCAGCCGCTGGCCTTAAAAACGCCACCCCCGGCCAAGCCCTCTCCCAATCCCCCGCCCCCGGCAGCGCCGTGCCTCGCAATGAGGCGGTGCTGGTGGTGTTTGCGGTGGAGCCCTGAACCCAAAAGCACGAGACCTGAGTATGAGTGAACTGGCGAATATTATTAGCGACGTAGTGGCCTCCCCCCTAGGTGAGGTGATTGCCGCGGTGGGCCAGGGCGTTGCTGATGCCCAACAGGCTCTGGACGAAGGCTCTCTGGCCAAAACCCTGGAGATTTATTCCGAAGGCGGAAGCCAAATGCTGCAGATGCTGCGAGACATAGGCTACAACCCCACCTTCTATACCCTGCCGGAAACCACCGGCGAGGTGCGCATCGCCCTGCGCTTAGGCTCCAACCAAACCTCTGTCCCCAACGGCACCCCCCAAGTCAATGCCAGCCTGGCCCGCCAGGGCCTGAACCTGCCAGCCCTTGGCAACAAGCTCTACGCCACCCCGGTGGATGCAGGCTACGCCAATCGCTTTGGCTACCAAGCGGACATCAGCGCCAAACTCACCTTCAAAATCGTCCCCGTGCCTGCCCCCAACGGCGTGGATGAACTGCGAGTGGTGCCTAATTTAGTGGAGAGCAAAGTGGGCGAGGCCAATAACCGCCTCGCCGCCCTGCAATTGGCGGTGCGCTGGGTGGATGAAAAAGGCGAGGCTCTGCAAACCATCGACGAGGGCCAAATTGTCATCAGCCAAACCCCCAGCGGCCAGGGAGACCGACCGGCGATTTTGCGCTCTGGGCAGGAGGTGGTGTTGCAGTTGAAGGCTATTTAATATTTATAGGCGGATAAGATCAGCCCATTTTCAGTTTATTTTTCTCAAGAAAAAGTCAAAATAATCAACGCCGTTTTATAGACTGCATTAACATTAGCATCGGAAAATCAAAGCCTGGCGTCGCTTTAACGATGCAAGACTGAACACAGTTGCCACTCCACAAAAACCGTCCATATTCAAAACAGATTTAGCAATTACCACTAACTCATGTACTCCTCTTTAGCCCGAGCAGCAAGATCTTTTATCAAATCGGCATTGGCACTTAAATCAGTTTCTTTAATCCTTAACCTATATTGATTCCATTGTTTATCGTAGGTAAGAAGTTCCACATCAGACCCCTCAATCAACTCATCTATCTCGTCCGTTTTATCCAGCCTGACGTACAACAGCACCGCAGACTTTCTAGGGACAAATGAAATAAAATTATTAGCGATATTATTCTTTGCTAAACCAATATAATGCTTATTAAACTTCAAATTATATCCAGATGTAACCTCCCCGAGGAGAGACATAACCTTTTCTGTTAACCTTAAGCTTTCTTTTGTCGCCTTTCTCTCCCAATATTCTTTATCGGTGGACTCTGCCCCAGCATCTTCATCAAGCAGATCAAATTTATTCTCGTCCAGCACCTTAGTGAAAAACAACGAGATATTATCCCCAACTTTAACAGCCTTCACCTGAATCGCGATCAGCGGTATAAAACCATTAAAGAGCGAAATCACATTTAGAAAACGACTTGTAATATCCTCAGCAATAATAACCGCACAGTGCTCATATTGAGGGTTCTTTTTTCGCTCAATATCCCAATATTCAATCGTCCGAATAATGTGAGACTCATCCGTTTTACCAAGCTGAATTTCAACCTCATATCGCTTCTTATATTCTGGATCATAAAGAATGGTATCGAGCCTCCCCCCTCCGATC
>DAOQGS010000584.1:0-2613 GCA_035338675.1 Cellvibrionaceae bacterium | reverse complement strand
CATGCCTAGGCCGCGAGCTGTCGGTGTTTGCCGAAACCGCTGAGCACGCCGAGCGGGTGATTTTATCCAGCCCGGTGTTAACGCCTGCCAAGTTCCGCGCCCTGTTGGCGGTGGATGCTAAACGCATCAACCCCAAAACCTTCAAGCTGCATTACAACCCGGAGGAGAAATCCCTCCAGCAGGCCGTTAACGACTTGGTGGAAGAGGCGGTTGCCGCCGTGAAGCAGGGTTATATCACCCTGGTATTGAGCGATTTTGGTATGCAGCAGGGGCTATTGCCCATCCACGCGCTGCTGGCCACCGGCGCTGTGCACCAGCGTTTAACCCAAGACAGCCTGCGCTGCGACGCCAACCTAGTGATTGAAACCGCCACCGCCCGGGACCCACACCATGTGGCGACCCTGATCGGCTTCGGCGCTACAGCCGTGTACCCCTATTTAAGCTACTACGTGATCAACCACCTGGTAGAGACGGGCGATCTGCTCGTGGACATCAGCACTGCCTATAAGAACTACCACAAGAGTATCGATAAAGGCCTGTTAAAGATCATCTCCAAAATGGGTATCTCCACTGTGGCCTCCTACCGGGGCGCCCAGTTATTTGAGGCCATTGGCCTTGCCGAAGAAGTGGTGGACACCTGTTTTGCCGGTACCCCCAGCCGCATTAAAGGAGCAGGCTTTGCCGATTTGGAAGCCGACCAAAAAGCCCTCGCCGCCGATGCCTTTAAAGCGCGCAAACCAATAGCTGCGGGCGGCCTGCTTAAGTATGTACACGGCCAGGAGTACCACGCCTATAACCCGGATGTGGTGCAGACTCTGCACCGGGCTGTGCAGTCCGGTGATTACGCCGCCTGGCGCGATTACGCTGCGGTGGTGAACAACCGCCCAGTGGCCACCCTGCGGGATATGTTCAAATTAAAAGACGGCATCAAGCCGATTCCGCTGTCCGAAGTTGAGCCGGTGGAAAATCTCTTTAAAAGCTTCGATTCGGCGGGCATGTCCTTAGGTGCGCTTTCACCCGAGGCCCACGAGGCCCTGGCCGAAGCCATGAACCGTTTAGGTGGCCGCTCCAACTCCGGTGAAGGCGGTGAGGACCCCGCCCGTTACGGCACGGTGAAAAGCTCCAAGATCAAACAGGTGGCCTCCGGCCGTTTTGGCGTAACACCTGCCTACTTGGTTAACGCCGAAGTGCTGCAAATTAAAGTCGCCCAGGGCGCCAAGCCCGGTGAGGGCGGCCAGTTGCCCGGCGGCAAGGTAAATGAACTGATTGCGCGCCTGCGCTACTCGGTGCCCGGCGTAACCCTAATTTCGCCTCCGCCCCACCACGATATTTACTCCATCGAAGACTTGGCCCAGCTGATCTTCGACTTAAAACAGGTGAATCCACAGGCCCTCATCTCCGTCAAACTCGTCTCCCGCCCAGGGGTCGGCACCATTGCCGCCGGGGTGGCTAAGGCCTATGCGGATTTGATTACTATCTCCGGTTACGACGGCGGTACAGCGGCAAGCCCGCTCACCTCTATTAAATACGCCGGTTCACCCTGGGAGTTGGGCCTGTCTGAAACCCATCAAACCCTCTGCGCCAACGACCTGCGCGGCAAGGTGCGGGTGCAGACTGACGGCGGCCTGAAAACCGGTTTGGACGTAGTCAAGGCCGCTATTTTGGGCGCCGAAAGTTTTGGTTTTGGTACCGCCCCCATGGTAGCTTTGGGCTGTAAGTACCTGCGCATCTGTCACCTGAACAACTGCGCTACGGGCGTGGCTACCCAGCAGGACAAGCTGCGCCAGGATCACTACATAGGCACAGTGGAAATGGTGATGAACTTCTTCCGCTTCGCCGCTGAAGAGACCCGTGAATGGATGGCCCGCCTGGGCGTGCGCAGCTTAAAAGAGCTGATCGGCCGGGTAGATCTGTTAGAAGTAATCGAGGGGCAGACCCCCCGTCAAAGCAAACTGGATATGTCGCCGATTCTCTACAGCGACGACCTGATTAAGAGCAAACCCCAATACTGCCAGGTGGCGCGCAACGAACCCTTCGACCAAGGCCTATTAGCCGAGCGCATTGTGGCGGATGTTAAAGGAGCTATCGCAGGCAAAACCGGCGGCAGCTGGGATTACACCATCACCAACTGCGACCGCTCTATCGGCGCCCGTGTCAGTGGTGAAATTGCTAAAGTACACGGCAACCTAGGCATGGAATCCGCCCCCATCCGCTTGAACTTCATCGGCGTGGCCGGCCAAAGCTTTGGCGTTTGGAACGCCGGCGGCCTGGAAATGTATTTAGAAGGGGATGCCAACGACTATGTAGGTAAAGGCATGGCGGGCGGCAAGCTGGTGATTCGCCCACCACGCAACTCAAGTTTTGTGGCCCATGAAACCTCCATCGTCGGCAACACCTGTTTGTACGGTGCCACCGGCGGCAAACTGTTCGCAGCGGGCGGCGCCGGTGAGCGCTTTGCCGTGCGCAACTCCGGCGCCCATGCGGTGGTGGAAGGAGCAGGGGATCACTGTTGTGAATACATGACCGGCGGCGTGGTTACCGTGCTTGGCCCTACGGGTGTTAACTTCGGCGCGGGTATGACCGGCGGCTTTGCCTATGTGTTGGACGAAGAAA
>DAOQGS010000583.1:0-2619 GCA_035338675.1 Cellvibrionaceae bacterium | reverse complement strand
GCGGGGGCTGGATTTGAACCAACGACCTTCGGGTTATGAGCCCGACGAGCTACCAAGCTGCTCCACCCCGCACCGGGTTCAGCTGTTTGTGTTGCATCAGCTGAGGTCGCGCATTCTAGGGATCTGGCGCAGTTGCGTCAACCAGTATTTTATTTATTTTTAAAGGCTTACAGCTGATTGCGCAACTTCAGTTGCTCCGGGTAGGGCGTTAAATAAACCTGCTGGTTAATGTAGTCGCAGGCATAGTGGGTTAAGTAATGTTTTAACAGGGTAATAGGCACAATTAAGGGCACCAGAGTCTGCCGGTAATCCTCCACAGCTTTGAGTAAATCCTGTTTTAAATTGGCCGCCACCTGTTTTTTTAAGTACCCCAGTATGTGGTAGAGCACATTGACGTGATTGCGCCGGGTAGGCGGCTTGATGATGCCGATAAAAAACGCCTGCTCATATGAGTGCACTAGCTGATCAAAATCCCCGACGCCCGCACCCGCCACCAATCGCCCCAGTTGTGTGTAGAGGGCTTGGCCGTGGGCCATCACAAAATACTTATAGCGACTGTGAAAGTTCACCAGCTGCTGGGGGCTGGCATTGGGCAGGAAGTTCAGGCGCCAATCGTGGTAGGCATAAACGCGGGCGATGAAGTTTTCGCACAGGCCCGGGTCATTTAAACGCGCCTCTTCCTCCATGGGAAGAAGCGGCAGTTGCTCCCGCAGGGCCTGGGCAAATATGCCGGCCCGTTTACCGGGCAGGGGGCTTTGGCCTGAGTAGACCTTGGTGCTAAACAAGCCACAGCTGGGGGAATCTTTCATCAATATATAGCCGCTAAAGTGTCGCGCTTGAGCGGCGACTTCTCGGCCGTAGTCGGCGAGGGGTTCGGTCAGGTCCGCAGCGGTGGCGGGCACTACGGCTCTGGGGGCTGCAAAATCCCCCACCAGGCGAATGGTTTGCCTCGGCACCCCAAGGCCTATGGCAACCTCCGGGCAAAAGCGTTGGAATTCAAAATAATTCTGCAGCAGCTGTGTGCAAAAGTCCGACTTCTTGTGGCCGCCGTTAAAGCGCACCGCATCACCCAACAAACAGGCGGAAATGCCTAGGGGAATTTTTGACGGCATGGGCACAACCTCGCGCGAGCGGTTAAGGGGGTGAGTTAATTATGGGCGCTTTTGGGCTAACCAGAATTTAGGGCAAAAAAAACCCCAGATGAGTATCCGGGGTTTTACGTGTTACAGGCATTAAAGGATTAGAGCTTGCTGGCGTTCTCTGCCAGGTAAGCGGCTACACCTTCAGGGGTGGCAACCATGCCTTTGTCACCGTCTTTCCAGCCAGCTGGGCATACTTCGCCGTGCTCTTGGTGGAAAATCAGCGCGTCGATGGTGCGCAGGGTTTCGTCCACATTGCGGCCGATGGGCAGGTCGTTAACGATCTGTGAGCGCACAACGCCTTCTTCGTCGATGATAAAGGTGCCACGGAAGGCAACGCCGCCTTCTGACTCTACGTCATAGGCTTTACAGATAGCGTGGTTGATGTCGGCCACCAGTGTGTATTTAACCGGGCCAATACCGCCTTCGTTCACAGGGGTGTTGCGCCAGGCGTTGTGGGTGAAGTGAGAGTCGATGGATACACCAATCACTTCCACGCCGCGCTTAGCGAATTCACCTACACGGCTATCAAACGCCAACAGCTCAGACGGGCAGACAAAGGTGAAGTCCAGTGGGTAAAAGAACACTACGGCTTTTTTGCCTTTGGTGGCAGCGGAAAAACTGTAGCTATCAACAATTTCACCATTGCCCAAAACGGCAGCGGCAGTGAAGTCGGGTGCGGGTTTGCCTACTAATACGCCCATAAGGGTTCTCCTATTGTTAAGGTTAGAGGGTTGACTAAAGGCTTTTGGGGTAAACATCAATCAGGCATGTAAACCTGATAGCCTGAGGCAATCATACCTCGTTGCGGCGCAACATTAGATAAAATTTTTATATGGGTTCTATAGAGACAGGCAATACACCTCAGCGGGTTGGGGGTATCAGTGCCGCACATTAATATCAAAGCCCACCGCCTTAAATGCCCGGACAATATGGTCAAGTTTTTCCTCGGCCTCCTCCTCAATGTCTTTATAAAGATGTAGCGCCTTCAAAATGCCCAGGCTGATGTTGAGAAAAAAGTGCCCCAGCCACATTTCCCTCTGTTCGTATTGGCGCAGAACAAAAATGGCAATATCGCGGCTGTCTTTGAGGGTAATTTGAATTGTGTAGGTGTTGATAACATCGCGGTAGCGTTCATGTAAATCCCACAGCCCCCAATCACCCAGCAAAAATTCAATTAAAGCACCGCCGTTCACTTCACGGAAAATATGAATATTGCGCACCTGGTCAAAATCCACCGCTTCCCAGCTGGCCGCTTTTTTCGGCTTAAAACTAAAGCGTTTGTGGGTGCCATCGACTCTAAACTCACCTTGGCGGGTTTTTAAATATAAAGCGCGCTCATTGCCCATTTCTTTCAGTATGCTGCCGCCCCATATGCGTTGCATAACAGCCTGCCAGACAAGGCCCAGCGCGTAGGAAAAGGTTAGGAATAGAATTAAACCCAAAATGAAGTGTTGCTGTAAAAATGAATCCATGGGTA
>DAOQGS010000582.1:0-2620 GCA_035338675.1 Cellvibrionaceae bacterium | reverse complement strand
ACCCGAGGTAACAGGCACCGCCACTTCGCAAACCGCTCGATAAATGGTGTGCAATCGAGGAACCCGGCCAGCGGTAGGATCATGGCCAAGGCGCTGCACGATGTTTTCCACCATCACCACGGCGGCATCGACCAACATACCGATCGCAATAGACAATCCGCCCAGGCTCATCAAGTTGGCGGACATATTAAAAAAGCGCATCAAAATAAAGGTCAGCAGCGCCGCCAGAGGCAGTACTAAGGCTACTGTCACCGCCGCTCGCACATCCCCTAAAAACAACCCGAGCAAAATGATGACCAGCACTGTGGCTTCCAATAATGCCGAGGACACTGTGCCCACTGCTTTGGAGACTAATTCAGCACGATCATAAAAGACATTGATCGTGACATCCTGCGGTAAGGTTGGCTGGATTTCCGTCAGCTTTTTACGCACACCCTCCACGACTTTTTGCGCATTTGCGCCCGCTAACCCCAATACTAATCCTTGCACGGCTTCGCCTTGGCCACTTTGGGTAACGACACCGTAACGCGTGCTGGTACCAATTTGCACATCCGCCAGGGCGTCAACTCGGATGGGTACTTCATTTTTTACCGTTACGACTACTGCACGCAGATCATCCAGGCTCGTGATGCTGCCTTCGCTGCGGACTAATAAAACCTCATCACCTTCACCCAAGCGCCCAGCGCCATCGTTGCGATTATTAGCGCGGATGGCATCTTTCAATTGGGTAAGGCTCACACCCGCTGCGGCCATGGCATTTTCATTGGGGATGACTTCAAAGGCGCGTACCACACCGCCTAAGGAGTTAACATCGGCCACGCCTGGAACCGTACGCAAGGCTGGACGAATCACCCAATCCAATAGGCTGCGCCGCTCGGCCAGGGATAAGCCTTTACCCTCCACAGTGAACATAAACATTTCACCCAGCGGAGTTGTAATGGGGGCCATGCCACCGCTGATATCAGCGGGCAAACTATCGGTGATACCGCTGAGGCGTTCGCTGACTTGCTGGCGCGCCCAATAAAGGTCAGTGCCATCCTGAAAATCGATGGTGACATCAGCAAGGCCGTATTTGGTCACCGAACGCAGGATTTTAGTATTGGGAATACCCAACATCTCAACCTCGATGGGCACGGCTATGCGGTTTTCGATTTCTTCCGGCGTCATACCGGGGGCTTTCATAATGACCTTCACTTGCGTGCTGGCCACATCGGGGAAGGCATCAATCGGCAGTTGACTAAAGGCATACCAGCCTCCAGTACCGATAATCAGTGTCGCAAGCAGCACAAAAAGCCGCTGAGACAGGGAGAACTGAACTAATTGCGTGAGCATTATTCGCCTCCCTTTTCGCCGAGCCAGGAACCTTTAAGGGCAATAACACCTGTTACAGCGATAGCGTCTCCCGCTTTTATTGAGCCCTGTACTCGAACCCGTTGGCCAGCACTCATAATCACTTTCACCGGGCGCGCCTCAAAGCCCTCGTTAGTGCGAACAAATACGTGAGCTTCAGCTGCGTCATAAACTACAGCGGCTAGGGGTATATCCCAACTGTCTTTATCGGCTGGCAGTGGCAATTGCACTGTGACCAGTTGGCCTGAGCGCACATCAACATCCTTCGCATCTAATTCACCATGCACATAAACTGATTGGCTTCCAGCGCTTACCACCGGGCTTGCACTGACAATTTTTCCGGTACCCGCGTGGCCCTGCAGCGTGAGCGGCGCACCGGCGGTCCAAGCAGCCGCCGTCCCAGATGGCACTTGTATATCCAATGCCAATTTGTCGGTCTGGGCGATATTCATCAGCGCTGTCATAGGCTCCAGGCGCTGGCCAGGTTTAATCGCAAGCTCGGTTACGGCACCGCTTTGGGGGGCAACCAGTACCAAAGCTTCTTCGAGCTTGCCTTCACCAATGCGGGTAATGGCCGCTTGAGAAAGCCCAATCATATTGAGTGCGGCTTTTGCCTGAGTTAACGCAGCCTCACTGTCCGCCAGGGCGGCTTGGGTTTCTTGCACACGCCTCTGAGCGATAACACCCTCATCAAACAGTGACTTCTCGCGCTCTGCAGCTTTACGAGCGAGTTTGACGCGGTTATTCGCTTCCACCCATTGCAATTGCAACGCGCCGAATTCCTGGCTGGCGATCTTTACTAACGGATCACCTTGTTTCACCAGCTGGTTAGGTTGTACTAATACGTGTAAAACCAGGCCCGGCAAGGATGCACTCACCACCTGCTGGCGGTTAATAGGCACGGTTACCTGGGCAGGTGCACTTAACACTACAGGTTCCGCGTTTTGTTGCAGGGCTTTTACTTGGATGCTCATCGCTTGCATCTGCTGAGCCGTTACAGGAAATATATCCTGACGCTCGCCCGCACATATCGGGGGAGACAGCGCCAGCGCTAGAAATAAGGGAAGGGTGGGGTAAAGAATTTTATTCGTCATGGTGCTCTCTTTGAGAAATCGCCCACAGCGCAAAGCCGCGTGCATTAACCGTTTAAATGTAAAAGTATCAAAGCGATCAGATGCACACGATGCGCAGCTGAGCCGTCAAAAACTTTTAGATAAGGGCGATGGCCACACGCAACAAAAGTGATGCGAAAATCTCGTACCCGCTGTAC
>DAOQGS010000581.1:0-2634 GCA_035338675.1 Cellvibrionaceae bacterium | reverse complement strand
GGCGCAAGTTTCGGCTGGTATATGCCTGCCCACGGTTATGATCAATTTTGGCCGAAAATGGGCGTGGATTATGACGGCGCTAATCCTGCATTTAATGACTTGTACCACACAGGTACAGATACACCTTATAAAAACCAAAGCACCTGGTATACCACCAACCCACAATCTCAGCAGCACTGGTTTAATCGCATTAATGATTTAGTCACGCGCTATAAACCTGATTTACTCTATACCGATGGCGGCATTCCATTTGGCGATGTGGGGCGGCAATTGGTAGCAAACCTTTACAACACTAGTGCAGCTGGCCATAAGGGCGTGAATCAGGCGGTATTTACCCATAAAGATATGGGTTCAGGCGAATTTATTCGCGAAGCGGGCATACAGGATGTGGAGCGCGGCGGCATGGGCGACATTAATCCTACTCCTTGGCAAACTGATACTTCCATTGGTGATTGGTTTTATAGTGAAGGATTTGCCTATAAAACTACGGATCAGATAGTGCACACACTTGTGGATGTGGTGAGCAAAAATGGCAATTTATTATTAAATGTAGTGCTCTACCCGGATGGCAGTTTGCCGCCTGAGCCGCAACATTTTTTAACGGAAATGAGCGCCTGGATGGCGGTAAATAGCGAAGCTATATATGCAACGCGGCCTTGGAAGATTTATGGCGAAGGGCCAACCAAGGCTGAAGCAGGCCATTTTAAAGAAAGTGATTTATTTACCGAGGCCGACATTCGTTTTACCACCAAAGGTAAAACCCTCTATGCGATTACGCTACGCCCTCCCACCCAACCGATCCGTATTTTATCCTTGGGCAAAAATAGTCGCTTTATTGGCAGTGCCGTTAAATCGGTACGCATGCTAGGCCATAAAAAGCCCTTGCAATGGCAGCAAACCAATGACGCCTTAGTCGTGCAGATTCCACCTCAACTGCCAAGCCTATATGGGTCTAGTTTGAAAATTGAATTTCAATAATAGTTATTTTTCAGCTCAGTTTTAACCAGTCAATCGCAAAGCAGCTAAAGCCAACACGATTTAAATAGCGAAACGAGCCGTTTATTTATAGGTTGGAAAATGCGGCACCATTTAGGCGTGAAAGAATTTACTCTTTATAAAACACCGATAAAACGGAAAAAAAAAGGGGCGCTCATCCTAGGATGGCGCCCCAAATAGCCCTCTATTTCCAGCTCGGAATATGTAGGAATGGGCCTGCTGTTACGCCCAGGCACTTCCTACTTTTTTACTTAGGGTAGAGTAAATTTCTTTAAGAAATTCCAACCAATAGTGGCACTGGCCGGTGCGTGGCCGAGGGTATTAGTACACAAGCCGGTTTCAACACCATTGGTGCACTGAGTATTGATGACACATTGGCCATCGGTTTTAGTGACTGCGGTACAACCGTTCTTTTGTTTCCACACATCGTTAGTTCCCACCGCACCTAAAAAGTTAATACAGGTGCCGGTTAAACAATCTTGGCCGCCAGCATATTTAACTAAACTATCGTTGGAAGCCCGTTGAGCCAAAATGGGTACAGCGCGGCCTGGTTTACACTGATCGACGTTTTCTTTTAATAAATCGAAGGCTTCAGGTGCAAAGGCTGCGAATACATCGGATGCGTGGCAGGCCAAATAATGGGTCATACCGCCGCCCATGGAAAAACCCGTGGCGTACACGCGGGAGGTATCGATATTGGCAACTTTTTTCACCTCTTCGACCATCGCTTTAGCAAACGCAACGTCATCTACATTTTTATCGCTAGTACAGCAAGGGCCTACGTTCCACGCATTGCCCGACGGGCCAGAGGCACCTGTAGCGGCTACTAAAATTAAGCCTTCTTGATCGGCAATGGCTTTATAGCCGGTGGAGGTAATTTCTGAGCTGCCGCTGCCGCCGAGGCCGTGGAAGCGAATAATCAACGGAACACGTTTATCAGTTGGGTAGGAGCTGGGCACGTAGAGGTTATAGCTGCGGCTCATGCCTTTAACCGTAACGGTTTTTTGCCCTGAGGTTGGCTTAGTGCTAATTAAATTACCGGATGAGCTGCTGGAGGATGAACTTGAGCTACTGGACGATGAACTAGAGCTGCTGCTGGAGGATGAGCTTGAACTGCTAGAGGATGAGCTAGAGCTGGAGGAAGAGCTTGGTTTGCCGGTTGACGAGCTGGAGCTTGAACTGGATGAGCTGCTGGAGCTGGAAGACGACGAACCCGTATCTGGGTTGCCGCCGCAACCGCTGATCACTGAGGCGAGCAATAAAGAAGCTGTGCCAAGCACAAGGCTCTTAGGTATGCACAATTTTGATGATAAACCCATAAAGGCACCTGTTTTAGTCTATTTTATTGTGAGTTTCGACACATCTAGGCTGAACAACATCTCCCTTATATTGCACACGACTATGTGACTTTTAATTTCTTCCTGAATGTACGACAGGGACTATAAAGCTTAATTGTGAGGAACCTGTGAGCGGGGCGACGGACACGCAGCTTGTGAGTATATTTGCGAACGATTGCGCACTTTTATTTTGCCAGCCGTATCATTTTATACCTAAAAAACAAGCGCAATTTTGCCTCCACAGGATCTGCCTGCTGCGCCCTGGGGCACTCCTGCATCTATGCCGTCGACCTAGCGAAAC
>DAOQGS010000580.1:0-2635 GCA_035338675.1 Cellvibrionaceae bacterium | reverse complement strand
GCAATGCAGGAGCAATTGCCGACGACTGCATGGATGCAGGAGGTAGAGCAATGCAAGAGCAATTGCCGAGTTTACACCGAGTAAATGAGCATTTTTTTGCCAAATTCAACGACGCTAGGGCGAGTGAGGTAATTTTTCGGAGGTTCCCTAGGGTTTAAGGCAGCAGAACTAGGCCGCTGCGGCCTCTATTGCCTACGCGCCAATGACCGGATTCGATGAGGGCAAGGTACAGCGACGCGCTGGGTAATGGCGGAGCGGCAAGCAATCATGCCGAGCTGGATATATTACTCAGGGGGTGAAGCAATAGCGGTGTACTTATCAATAGCGGGTAATACCAAGCTTTGGACAAGCGCCTGAGCAGCGGTTGGCCTAAGGCCGGTTATAAAAAAGCGCGGCCTCATTTTTGGCTGGTTTTACACGCCTACAGGCGTAGCATTTTTTGCCTGCGCGCGGGCATAGGAACCGGCGATTAATTCTTTCAACAATTCTTCATCGCAATTTTCCACCCGCGCAATGGTAATCCAATGGCCTGCAGGTTTGTCTTTGGCGTGGGTAATTTGCGGCGGATAAATTAATTCTCTCAATTGCGCCTCGCTCACTTCTAAACTCAGTTTCCATTGAATCGGTGCGCCGGTTTCAAAATAAGCAAAAATGCGCTCCTGCAGGCAAAATACAATAGCCGTACCGCTCTCGCTAATGGTGCGGCGCGTGACCTGATCAAAACTTAAAATATAAGGGATAACTTCTGAATATTTCATATGGGTGTGTTATTTGCTGATGAGGTGAAAAACGTAATGAATCCTACAAAGGCCCACTACACATTTTGCGGTCTTGTATGAAACCCATTCCAAACGCGCAATCTGGAGACATACCATGGCGAAATTTCTCATTGTGGTGGGCACGGTAAATGGCCACGCCTTTGCCGCAGCCCAAGGCGCTGCGGCCCTACTGAAAAAACTCGGCCACAGCACCCAAATTAATGTGGAAACTCAACCGGCGGATTTACTGCGGGATGCAGACGAAATTATCCTCGCCTGTTGTTCCACCACCGACCAAGGCAAATTGCCCTACAACATTTATCCCCTCTACCGCGCCCTGGAAGATCAACAACTGGATCTTTCTAATCGCCATTACGGCGTCATCGCCCTCGGAGACAGTTATTTCCCACCCAGCCAATACGCCCTAGGCGGCATTAGTTTGGAAAATGCCTTCTACAGCTGCGGCGCAAAACGCATCGGTGATATAGGCTTGCTCGATGCTCAATCCGTGGATAATTACCCATTGGCCGCAGCCCTCTGGGTGCAAAATTGGCTGCAAAAAATACCAGCGATAAACGTCTAATTTCCCGCACAACTCATAAATTAACGGTCACGGGGAATCAACCTGGGCAGCAGCCAAACTTGGGTAACTCAAAAATAAGACTCAAACTTTAGGCGCACTCAGCCGCTTTTAAATGCGATAACCCTCTTCGGCCAAAACCCGCTTTACCACCGGGCGAGATTGCATCAGGCGCAAATGCTCGGCGCAGGCGGCAGGCAACGCTAAATTAATGCGCGACGCCCAAAATTCCACATAAAACAAAGCCGCATCTGCAATCCCAAAGCGGCCAAATAAATAGCCGGGCTTGGCCTGTAAACGCCTTTCAATCAAGGCCAAGCCTTTATCCACACAGCTGCGGCCTTGGGCTTCCACCCAGCTTTTATCACCCTCGCGCGCCATGTAACGCTCCGGGGTAAATATCCGCGTAAAACCCTGCATGTGAATACCACTGACAATATCGTTCATCACATTTAACACTTCCGCCTGTTTATCCAGCCCCTCCGGCAATAATTTGGCCTGGGGATAGGTAGCGGCAAGCCACCAGGCGATGGCGATAAAATCGGTCAGCGCAGTGCCGTCATCACGCACAAGTACCGGGATGGTTGCCTTCGGGTTAATGGCTAAAAATGCGGGTTTTTGTGTGTCCCCAGCGAGCAGATTTACCACCTGGGCGCTAAAAACCAATTCGAGTTCTTCCAATAAAATATGAATGCCCGTCGAGCAGGAACCCGGCGTCATATAAAAATTCATCATCAGGCGAAATTCTCTTGCGGCCATTGCAGTTCAATTGCCATTGAGGCGTGCGGATGCAAAATTCTGAGCAATCAGCGGCCTAAAATACCTAAATAGCAAGGGCCTGGCATAAAACACTCATTACTCTGACCGGCAGTGAGGACATCAGCAATTAATGATCCAATCGCCAAGGCCTGCAAACTTATGAACCTGATACAGACTGGAGTGAGGTTATTACGGACAGGAAGTGTGCCGCTATCAGAAGGTATGCGTGCACTGGCTAATATTCACGCCTGCAGCGGAAATAGCGCACGCCAAGGAACTGGATTAGATTTAACAGCAGCGTTTTGCAACAAATACCACAATGCTCTGTAAGGTTTGCCCCACTAAGGCGATGTAATTAAGGGCGGTTTTATACAACCAACACGCCCAAAAATTCCCCCCCGCTGAAGGCCAATGCGATGAGTTATTAACTCGGCGGCATTTAGTGCCGGGTTACTAGCTGTGCGGAAGCAATGAATACACATCATTTCAGACCGTCAAAAAGAGGGATCTTTTTGACGAGCCTACACGGATGTATTCA
>DAOQGS010000579.1:0-2646 GCA_035338675.1 Cellvibrionaceae bacterium | reverse complement strand
ATCCGTGTAGGCTCGTCAAAAAGGTCCCTCTTTTTGACGGTCTGCACTAACCTGTCTTCACCCCTGCTACACCGCGAATCGAGGCTGCCATTTGGCTATTAACCCGGCATAAAAAGCCGCCGGCTTAATAAATCCCCCTAAACATTTCTCCCGCCTGGAGAGCAACGTCATTAGGTTAAGACTTGTCAGCCAATTTTGTAGCCTGGATGGAGCGCAGCGCAATCCGGGATGCATCGAAAATCCCGGATTGCGCTGCGCTCCATCCAGGCTACCCAGATATTTCTCAATCCAAATTGCGGCCTAATTTCTTAACTTAATGACATAGGTGTGGGGAGGGCAATAAGGTGTGCTAATTAGTTGCAATTTTAAACGCCCGTTTGTGCTCCATCATTATAAAACTCACAGGCTTATTCGCTTTTGTTTGCTGTGAAAAATCAAAGGCCGCGCGAAGAATGCAGACTTTAAATCAAGGGCTATCCTTAACACTAAATACCCCAGCGGCTTGTCCCGCGCAGCTTAAGCGTTAGACATGTGAGGATTACTATGGCGCACGCATTGGATTTTGAATTACCCGAACAGCTCACGGTGGGCTATGTACAAGCCATTCACGAACAGCTGGAAACGCTGGTCGACGATAAAAAAACGATCACATTATTTTGCACGCAGGTGGTGTTACGCGCGCCGATACGGCGGGCATTCAGCTGTTGTATGCATTGGTGTTAGCTGCGCGGGAGCGGCAAATTGCCCTCACCTGGCAAAACCCATCGGAAAAGTTGCGTACCGCCGCCCAGATATTGGGTATGACGTCGCACCTGGGTATCCATTAATTAATCAGGAGATAACACATGGCTAAAATTCTTGCCGTTGACGATTCAGCATCCATGCGCCAAATGGTGACCTTTACGCTTAAAGGTGCAGGCCATGATGTGACCGAGGCCTGTGATGGGGTGGAAGCGCTTAAAGTGGCCAAAAATCAAAGTAAATTTGATTTGGTCATTTCCGATATCAATATGCCCAATATGGATGGTATTGCGCTGATAAAAGAGCTGCGCTCCCTGCCGGAGTTTAAATTCACGCCCATTTTAATGTTAACCACCGAATCCGGTACGGATAAAAAATCCGAAGGTAAAGCCGCCGGTGCCACTGGTTGGATTGTAAAGCCTTTTAACCCGGATCAGTTATTGGCAACTGTGGGCAAAGTGCTTTAAGGAATTTCTGATTAAGTCTGGGTGCGATGCGGCGGGCAGGCACCTGAATATTCACAACCACAGGCTTAATCAGCACATTTTTAAAGATGCGGCCCGCAAATAGGTGCCATGTGCGGCTGCCGCGCCCATGGTTTTTTTATACATGAGTGCGCGGCGCAGTAATGAAACGGCTATGTGCGAATAAATCAGAGCGTACTTAAGTCATTGGCGATTAAAAACAGGAGGCCCCATGGCTGTCGATTTAAGCCAATTTCGCCAGGTGTTTATCGAGGAGAGTTTTGAGGGCCTTGATAGCATGGAAGCAGCCTTAATGGCATTAAATATAAATGCCATTGATAGCGAAACCATTAATGCCATTTTCCGCGCTGCCCACTCCATAAAAGGCGGCAGTGCAACCTTTGGCTATAGCGCCATTGCAGGTTTTACCCATGTGCTGGAAACCCTGCTCGATCAAGTGCGCAGCGGCCAGCGCAGCTTAGATGCCAACAGCGTAAACCTGTTGTTAAAATCTGTAGATGCCATGCGCGATATGCTCGCCTTACTGCAAACCGAGCAAAACTGTTATACCGACTCTGCCTTGGCACTAAAAGCTGAATTTGAAGCGCTCCTGCAAATCCCTATCGCTCAATCCGCCCTTGCAGAAAAACCGCTGGATAGGCCTGAACAAAAAAAACCTTTAAACGAATCAGTCAAAGCCGTTGAGCCTATACTCGCCGGATGGAAAATAGAGTTTTTGCCGGGGCGAGATCTATTTGCCAGCGGCAATTGCCCGGTCAATATTTTGCGGGAACTTAGCCAATTGGGCACGGTGCTTATCCAGCCGGTGCTAACGGCTGTTCCCGATATTAAAAATATTAACCCAGAAGAATGTTATCTTGGCTGGCAGATTTCTTTAGCATCGCCCTGCCAGGCTGAAGAAATAGCCGCTGTATTTGGCTGGGTGGAAGACCAAGCCGTCATCCGCATAGAACCTGTGTACGACAGCGCCCGTAACGACCTGCCCGCAACCCATAAAAACCGCTACGGAGGCTGGCATATTCACTTCAAACCAAAACCTGAATTGCTGCATTCAGGCAATGATCCGCTGCGTATCTTCCGGGCCTTACAGGAATTGGGCTATTGCGAAATTAGCCTTGGGGACAACATAGAGTTACCCGATTTTCACTCCTATGACAGCCAATTGCTGTATGTGCACTGGCAAATTAACTGTTATGGCGATTTAGGTTATGAAGCGATTGCCAGTGCCTTTGATTGGGTGATGGGGGATTGTGATTTAACGATTACCGCCATCGAACCGACGGAAGAAATAGCCAATGAAACGGCTGAACAACCCGCACTGACACAGGTGAAAAAGCTCGCGGCGGCACTTGCCACAAGCGCCCCTGTAGAACCCATGGCCAATAATGTGGTGCCGTTTATAACGCCAGCTCCCGCTGTT
>DAOQGS010000578.1:0-2663 GCA_035338675.1 Cellvibrionaceae bacterium | reverse complement strand
CCTGCATGGCGTTTACGGGTTGATGATTTGCACCGTGTCATTTGGTTTGAATCGGCTCAGGCTCAAGAGCCAATTAAAAAATCCATTTGGCGGAAAAAAAGAAGTTAAGTAGCCTGTTCTATTTTTCTCTGGGTCAGTCGTGTGGATGAGGGTAGACATTTGGTGCGTAACCACCGTCTTTTGCAAATTCGATGGCGGCCTTTAAATTTATTATAAGTTCCTCTGCTGCCTCAATGGTTAAAACAAGTATTTGCTCCTTACTGTTTGGAAGAAGTTGAGAAACGACGATGTCGCAGTTCTCATCGACGTCTAATTCGCAACCCAATCTATTTTTTGAGGAAATTAAAGACATGAAAGAGTCCTCCGCTATTTTGGTTGTGCATTATCAAGTAACACACCGAGACATCGATCCACCTTTGGTGCGTTTTCGTTGTGATCACAAATCGGGATTTAATTTGACCAAAGCGCAAATGCTAGAGAGTATTAAAAAATCGTCTCTAACGATTAAATATTTCAATCTGATTGAGTTGGTCGAGGTGGACGACCTGGATCTCGTGCCCACTCTCAAGCGATTATCACAGATACCTACCGAGCGGGCAATGCCCGCATTTACCCATGGTTTGGAGCCATTGTTTAGTCTCCATCGTCAAATGGGAGTACCTATCCGCTACACGGTGCTACTGGTGTTTAAGTGGCTACAGCTGGATATTGCATCTGTGTGTGAGGAAGTTGGTTTTCACCGCAATTATTTGAACGCGGCGCTGAGTGGTAAGCGCCAGCCTTCGGAGGTCATCCGAGCCAAAATGGTCGATAAATTGGGGCTTGATCCTTGGGGCTATGCGGAATGGGTGCTGCCTACGATTTTAGACAGGGAAATTATCAGTATTTGTGAGCATGGCGATCACGCGCCACGGTCTAGCCTGGCCCCCTTGATTTAGTGACAGATTATTAATTTATCTCACTAAAATTAATCGCTACAATTGACGTGTAAAACACAGTGCAACGGCTGTTATCTCGTTGATCCGCTCGTCACTCCATGCCAAGGCCTATCGGCCCAGTGACGGATCCCATTGGGATCGGCATTCACTCAACCCACCGGGGATTACTTATCCCGATGGGGCTAGGTGTCTCCGGTTTTTTTATTTTGGAGATAACCTATGTTATTCGCAAAACGCCCTACTTTTTTTAGCAATGTGCTCAAATCAATCCGAGCTAAAAGATCGCACAAAATTTCTGTTGTTATGACCAAAAAGCCCGCGCACTCACCCGAGGTTGTTGTTCGGACTCAAGGTGTAAACCTGAAATTGGAGGCAGACGATATAAAGCCTTTGGCCCATGCCTTGTTGCAAGTCATTAGTACACTTGATGCGCTGTCGTGAGGTCATGTATGCAGACGGTCATCAATGGTCGATTTGAGTTTCAAGATGTGGATTGTGCGGTTGAAATCAGTTCGTACCGATTCAGCGGTAGAACAGCACTAAAAGTGGTTGCGGCTCAATCAAAACGCAATTTATTTCGCGGCCTGTTAGAGGGTACGATCATCGCTATCGCAACGATCAATGTCCCGTTTCCGTTATCGGCGAATGAGGTCATCATTTTTGATGAGCCTCCAAACACAGGCATTTTAGATGCCCTGGTTAACGCAAATATCGTTACAAAAACAGGTCGAAAAATTACCACTCAACATGGTTTGCATGAGATCGTATCGATCAACTGCAATTAGGAGTGGTTTCTAACTAACAATGGGTGTTCGCACCTATCAACTCGCCCCAGGGGAAATCCTTCCCCTAGTGGGCTAGGATTCTGAAGGGGCTTCCTGGAGGAATCCTTATGGTTACTAATAACCCAAATCAATCGATTGAAAAACAATTGGTGCCTGTTTCGATGCGTGCTACGGCACTTATGCGTCATTTTCCCTCAAGCTGGTTTAATGTAGAAAACCAAGTGTTCACCGTTATGAGTCAGATTGCACCGGACTATTGCGGCGGCGATTGGGATTTTATCGAGCTGTCGAATGGTGCGTTTTTTATGGCCCCTACACGGCCCTATAAAATTGTTGTTCCATTTGGCTGCTATTTCGAGTGTGAGCTGGGCGCAGAGGCGTGTGGCTTGTTGGCCATGATGTTTGCTTATGGCCGCCTACTGGAGCAAACCGGGGATGATGCATTCCTTCATCATTGGAGTGCTTTAGGTGATTTTATAGCCCATCACCCCGATAAATTATTATTAAATCGCGCCCTGGATTAATTCAGGAATTTTTTTTAAAAGGTCGCTTAGCGGCCTTTTTTTTCATCCAGTTAATGATCTACAATGAAACGGTACTAACAGTGCAACGGCTGTTTCCTCGTTGATCTGCAAGTCGCTCCATGCCGCAGCCTATTTTGGCTTAGCGACGGATCTTGAATGATCTGGCATTCCTTCAAACCCACCGGGGAACACACATCCCCGCTGGGGCATGGTGTATCCGGTTTTTTTATATTTCGGAGTACTACCATGAACAATCAATATCAATCACGTAATCGTCAAAACACTCAAAATGGCCGTAACAACCAAGGTCAGCAGCAAAATGGCCGCAGTAATGGTTATGGGCAGCAGGGTGGTGGCAGACAACAAGGTAATAATCGGGAAGAAAAGAGCTATTTTAATCACCATGTTAATGCTGT
>DAOQGS010000577.1:0-2671 GCA_035338675.1 Cellvibrionaceae bacterium | reverse complement strand
GGAGGCCATTTTTCCATCTGGCGCGGGGGTTTTACACAATTCTACGAAGAGCCTAATAAAGAGGGCCTGGCGGAGAATTTGCGTAAACGCTTAGGCCAACTGCGCGACGATTGGTCAGCTTATTTAGCTGGGCGCAGTATTAAACAACTCAGTGCCGACGAAGTTTATATGCTCGGCCATTTGGCTCCGAGCCTACAAAACGCCAATAAAATTGCTTTTTACCGCGATTTTCTCACCGATTCAGTACAACAAGGCCAGGCCGATTCCATCGAAGGGCGCAAAGTACTGGCGCAATTGCGGGAGAGTTGTGGCGTGAGCGAAGAGGAACACATACGCATAGTCGATTCCCTAAAAGGTGAATACACGCTTGATGATGCGCTGTTAATTTCTGCCAACTTGCGCATCAATAGCTTTAAACAGGCGCTGCAACAATTAATTTTTACCGCTTTAGAACAGGGCAAAAGTCTGTCTGACGCCATTGCCCAACACGCCGAGGCGATTGGCAAACTGCGCGAAGATTTTGCCCTGAGCAGCCAAGAAGAAGCTCAGGTGATTGAAGAGTTGGGCTCTGCCAGTGGCGCTTTGGCCACCGCTATAAAACATCTGTGCGCGCAGCTGCGCGATATTCAACAACTGCAATTACACTTAACACAACTTGCGTCCGAAGTATTTATATTTACCTATTTACAACACCAGGCCCAGCATATTGTTACTCAATGTGTAGAATTATTCGCCGCAGTAAATGCCCAGGATGAAAACCTTACCGAACTAGGCTGCGAATTCGCCGCCAGCCATCCCCAAGCGGCCGAATGGGCACTTACACAAACTCAGCTTGAACTGCCGCAACAATTAGTAAATCAGTTGCGCACGGCTATTTTTGTACAGGACGCCCAGATGGCGTTCCGCCGTGAAATTGCCCTGCTGCGCTTGCAAAAAATTGATGAACCCTTTGTGCAATTAGCTGTGGCACGCACAGCTCAGGAATACGGTTACGCCTGGGCCGAAGCGGCATTTAAGCAAAGTTTGGAGACACTAATGCCAGCAACTAACCACACGCACATGCTGCCGCTAAAACCCGTGGCAATGGTAAAACTGCGCAGCATTGACGGCCTGGAGAAGATCTGGGAGCAGGGTTTTAGCGCAGGACGCGCGGACGATAATGATTGGGTAATGACCGAACAAGAAGCCAGCCGCCATCACTTTAAAATTTACCAACAACAAGGTGTGTTTTATTGCGAGGATTTACACTCCGCCAATGGCACTATTCTCAATGGTGATTTTTTACAAGGTCAACGGCAGAAATTACACGATACCAATGTTATTTCAATTACACATGCCAGCGCACCGCTGTATATAGACGTACTACAGCGCGCGGCGCGGCGAGAATATCCTGCGGTGGAAGGGTTTTTTCTATTTGCCCAATTAGCCCTCGGCCACACACTTAGCCATCAATTATTGTGGCAGTTGTGTAGCCAGGCACACTGGTATACGGATCAATTACCCGCCCCCACCGCTGAGGTGCTGGCTGTAGTATTAAAAGGGCAGTTGCAGTGTGTATTTAGCGATACCAGCGGCGCTCGGGAGAATTTATTACTCGATACAGGCGCCAGTATCGATTTAACGCAAACACCGCCGCTTAGTACTTGGGTACCATCGGGCGGCAGCTTTTTATGTGCACTTTGGCAAAAGGCGCAAATCAGTCAGATTATTCAATTGGCGCCGCAGTTTTATGTAATGTTGCTCGAACACAGCAACACTATTTTGCAAAGGTTATATCAACAGGCGAGGATCCATCGCCATTAAACAGCCTGGTAAATGCCAGTCTAGTGGGGGCGGCCAAGTATCTGCGCCTGACGAAAATCCACACAACTCTGTTTAACAGAGGATTTTGGAAATAACTGTATGCTGTCTATATTCGTTGTCCACCAAACCACCCATGAAACACACGAAATTCATTTGAATGCCGAACAATTGCATGCAGAGGCCATTTATATTGGCCGCCAACCCGGCTGCGCAATTTTACTACCGGACTCCACCGTCAGTCGCAAACACGCCCAAATTACTCTGGCTGGAAAAGAGGTCCGTATTGTTGATTTACACTCCAGTGGCGGTACTTTTTACCAGGGCGCAGCCTTGGTGCCCGAGGAAATCGTAATTATTCAAGAAGGTGCTGATATTTTAATTGGCCCCTACCAGCTGAGGTTTAACTATGCGGCACAGCAACAGGATCAAACGCAATTTCCCGATGAGGGAAAAACCAAAGTGGTGGTAACAAAACTGCCCAATTTCCAACCGGTGGCGCTGGTAAAAGCGGAGGACTGGCAATACTGGGATGGGCAAACAATTGACGTAACCTGCAGCAAGATTTTCCGCGAAACCCACGATGTTAAAACCTTTATATTTACCGCAGCGCCCAATCTGTTATTTCGCTACAAACCCGGCCAATTTGCCACATTGCATTTAACCATTAACGGCAAACCCGTCATTCGCTCTTATTCCATTAGCTCAACCCCCAGCCGCCCCCATTATTTAAGTGTCACAGTTAAACAGGTGCCAGCTGTTGCGCCGCACCCGCCGGGTTTGGTTTCCAACTGGTTGCACAGTGAATTTAAAGTCGGGCAAAAAATTCAAATTTCCGGGCCCTATGGTGAATTTTCCTGTCACCTGCATC
>DAOQGS010000576.1:0-2672 GCA_035338675.1 Cellvibrionaceae bacterium | reverse complement strand
CGCTACCGGGTTTTCTGTTACAAGCAAAAATACCACGTGGTTAGATTTTACCAAGGGCAGCAATACTGATTTGGTAAACTTTATTCGAGGAAAATCTATAGCCAATTTTAGAGATCGCCGTATCGATTTTGTGCCTGGAAAAAGTAACGACACAGATGAAAATAACGCAGCAGATGGTGTCGAACCTTGGCTACTTGGAGATATTGTTAATTCCTCGCCGCTAGTTGTAAGCTCTGCCACCGCAGGCTATGACACAGACTATGGCGATGAGACCTACACTAAACTGCGGGATAAATATAAGAACCGTCGCAATGTATTATATGTGGGCGCCAATGATGGTATGTTGCACGCGTTTAACCTGGGTTTTTTCAACGCCGACACTAAAAAATATGATGCGGGTGGCGCGCCTATCGGTGCCGAATTGTGGGCCTACATTCCTTTTAATCTTTTACCTCATCTTAAGTGGCTAACTGAGACTGATTACCACCACAATTTTTATATGGATGGCCGAGTTAAATTATATGACGTCAATATATTTACTCCTGACGATGACCACCCTGACGGCTGGGGTTCTATTTTAGTAGCAACCATGCGTACGGGAGGCACCCCTTATGAGCTAACGCAGACCCAGGCCAACGGTGACACAGTTAAATCCACCTTGAGATCGGCCGTAGTTGTCATGGATATTACCAATCCAGAGGTGGCACCGAAATTAATAGCGGAAATACCTATGCCGGATAACACCTACACAACCGTTAATCCTGACATTTTTAAATTCCGCGAGTTTAATACTGATGGCACTATAGCACTAAATAAATGGTATCTCGCTCTAGGCTCTGGCGTTACTGATCGCAGTCTATTTACCAGCGACAAAACCCCGAAGATCTTCGTGTTTGATCTCATCAATAAAAAATGGGTAAACAATGGTACAGGTGTAACGGTTGGCACCAATAAAGGTTGGATTGGTGGAATCAACGCTCGCGATTGGGATCGCGACTACTATGACGACTATATGTATTTCGGAACGGTAGAAGGAACGCCAAGCACACCAAGTGGCCGGCTATATAGAGCCAAACTGTCCTCTGACGGCAGTGTGGGCACCCCGACCCCCGTGCTAGAAGACACTACTCAAGCTTTCGCCGCCACTCCTTTTACCGTCGTAGACACAAGGAACAAATACTGGGTTTTTGCGGGGACAGGCAGGTATTTTTCCGATTCTGACAATCTTAATCGCAGCAGTCAAAACAGCTATTACGCAATCAAAGAACAATTGGCTCCTTCTACCAATGGTATTGAGCTGAACACAACGTTTAGCAAGAGTACTCTGGCTAATTTAACGGGAGTAGATATTCAAGAGGATGATCAACTCAAGAGCGTTGTTAGTGTCGGCACAAGCACTGCGACTACACGCAAAACGCTGGTCAAATTAGTCGATCAAAATAATGGCTGGTATTTTGATTTTAATTCTGCTAACTCGCGCAACTATACCTCCACTATACTTTCAGGAAGCTCCCTAGTGTTCAACACCTATGAGCCAGGAGATGAGTGCACACCCTATGGAACCTCGCGGCAATACCGCCGTGATTTTCTGTCTGGTTTACCGCATAATTTTGTTAAGAACTCGACTGACACAAAATTGTTACCTGCGTTTCGTGATTTAGGCATTGGGGCAGCATCAGACCCAACACCTGGGAAAGTACCTGTATCAAGCACGTCGCTTGGTGCAATCGATGTCGAACCTTCTTTAATTTCAACATCTGGCGGGGAGCGCCAATCCTGGCGAGAGTTGCCCTACAGTCAATAGGTTAGTTATGCGTAAATTTTTGGGTTTTACTCTAATTGAAGTGCTGGTAACGGTAGCCATAGTGGCTATTCTGGCGGCGATTGCGATCCCTAGCTACAGCCAATATTTGCAGAAGACTCGGCGTACGGACGCCCAGGAGAAATTGCTGGATATGGCGGCACAGCAGGAGCGGTGGTTTTTTAATAAGAACCAATACACTGATGATGTTGCTGACGTTGGAGGTGCGACGTCAAAGGACGGTTATTACACGGTAACCATCTCTAATCTAGGATCCAAGCCCTACACTAAGTACACACTTACTGCTACACCAGTTACCACCAAATCACAAAACAATGACAGCGAGTGTACGAGTTTTACCATTGACAATACCGGTGCAAGGCACGCTTTTAAGGGTAGCACCCCCAAAGACGATTTTTGCTGGCCCAAATAGCATTCAAATCTTAATTGCACATAAATAATAAAGCCTCGATTTCGAGGCTTTATTATTTATTGCATTATCGCTTCAGCACTAACGCCGCCGAAATAGAGGCCTGGGCTCGTCCACTGCTGCCTGATAATAATCGGTTAGAATGCCTAGAGTTGTTCTATAGGATTCCAAATCCGCATCATCCGGCACCAGGTAGGCATCAAAGCCGCAACGCTTCATCATAAAAACCTGATCTTGAATAAAATTACCAATTGCCCGCAATTCACCCTCATAATTTTTCTGCTCGCGAATTTGCCGCGCGATGGAGTAGCCGCGACCATCGGTAAAGGCGGGGAAATAAATGGCAATCACGGGGATGCTTTTATGACCAGCGGGCAGTGAATCTAAGCCATCGTCTGCAGATAACCACAGGCCACAGATTTTTGCGCTTTGAGCGGCAGC
>DAOQGS010000575.1:0-2675 GCA_035338675.1 Cellvibrionaceae bacterium | reverse complement strand
AAGGGCGACCCACCGATATTGACGCGGTGGTGCAACAATCTCCGGTAGGTCTGGGCCAAACGTCAGTACCAATCCTGTATCTGGGAGTATTCTGCGTTTCAGGTGCTGAATAACCAGAGTGGCCTGTGTGGTCAGGTGTCGGGCACACCAAATATCGATCCCCATCCCCTGGACACGGGTTTTACCCAAATGCCAGAGCACCTCGGGAATGGCTGGTGACTGAATACCGGTTCGCAACGCCATGGGTATCGCTAATAGATCCGCCAGATAGTGCAACAATTTCGCGGCAGAGATGGCGATGATAGCGAGATCATCCAGTGCCACCGCGCATTTGCGATAGGTCTCGGGTGAGCGGTAGAACCATCCATTAGACGCTTGATCGTGCTCAATCGCGAGCAGAAGCGTGCGATCTTCACAGCGGACCGCGACCGTATTGGTATAGCCAACAATCGCCGACCAATCTGCTAATTCAGCAGCGGATAATGCGGAGTGTTTGAGGCGCCCTCTGGGGACACCTTTTAGGTGTTGGCCTTGGTGATCGGTGAATACGGAGGAGTGTTCAAAGAGGGTTGTTAATTCAAGCAGCGACGAAATCGTGAGCGGAGGAAGCACGCTGTTTTCGGTCCTTAATTAAATGCCATTTATGCAGTAAGCGGTCGCACAACGCGCGATCTTGGTTGTGTTTGGATTTGATATTGCACTCATTATCGCCGCGCAAAACAATTGAAATGGTGCGCTCCTGTGCGGGGTTCGTATGCCGTACCCGCACCGCCAATTTGGCGTAATTTAGTTGATATTGGCTAAAGTCGAATAGTGGATTAATTAATGATTTGGAGGCGGTATAAATATCCTCGGCATCCAGATAATTAATTTTCATTAAAAAGGTGCGGTTGGCGGCGTCGCAATAACCCAACTCAATCACTTTGGTATGGGCGATAGGCTCTTCTGAGAGATCAAATACGCAGGGTGTTGATAACCGTTGGTAGTCATAAAATCGAATGGGCGTTAATTCTGTCGCGGGGTCGTTCTTTGCCTCTGTTATCGAGTTTTGCCGCGCGGATTCATCGGCTTGCAGCGCCACACGCAGAACCAAGTGCGCTAAAAAATCCCGATGAATCGCCGTGGTCGATCCCACCTCAATATGGCCTTTGGCAGGCTCATAGATAATATGCGTCGTTTCGGCACGGATAATCCGTCGCGATACCCGTTCACCTTTTCGCACACAATCCATCAGCATCCGGCGGGCATTGTGGTAAATGCGAATATGAACAATATCAGCCGTGCAGGCGGGCGTGTCGGTAGGCCGTACCTGTTGCGTCATTTCAACGGCAACACTCGATACAGGACAACCTAAATGGGCGGCTACCTCACGCTGGAGCGTATGGCGCGATTCATGGGTATCTACCGCAGATAAATGGCGAGGGGCGGTAAAACCTGAATAACAAATGACGTGTTGGCGCACGATATCCATTTGTCGAGCGTGCAATGCCTCGTCAAATAAGCGGCGATGGTGAGTAAATACCCACAGTGATCGCTGATATTGATCCGGCAGGGTGGTAAAGAATTGATAACAAGCCGGTTCACAATAATCAAACGCGAAGCCATCCAGCACCGTATGCCCTATATCATCCGACAATAAAATAATCGTTTCGGCAATCGTATTGATCTGCTGGCGTGTGTGGAAATCCAGTTGTGAAATGGCCGCACGCAACATCTGGCGCCGATGTTTCGTTGATTGGGTTTTGTCGCATGGGGGTAGTGAGCATTTAAATTCTGTCACTACAAAATTGTGAAAAAGAGCAGGCGGTAAATAGCCTAAAAGCGTGTGTACATATTCGGCGTCGTTCACGGGTTCTCCATTGATCATCCTGACAAAGAATCGATTCCCTATCCCTTGATTGAGCCGGTGAGTTGAAACATTCGTTGGTTCCACAGTGCAAAAGCGATGGAGGCGCAGGTTTCGCAATAGGCGCTGTAATTGGGAAGCTCGTAGGGGTCTGAAAAGCCTTCGTTGCTGCCGGTGGAACCCACGCCGCCGGTAACGTACATTTTGCTGCTCACGATATCGTCCCAAACGGCGCGCAAGGCCGGCATAAATACGGTATCGCTGCTGAAAGCCATCACATCGGCGGCGCCGGCGAACATGTAGGATGCGCGCACGGCATGCCCTACTGCTTCGCGTTGGTCGCGCAGGGGCTGGTGGTTTTGCATATAGGCTTCGCCATAGCCTCGGGCATCGAGGAAAAATCGGGCCAAATTGAGGTAGCGGCGTTCGTTGGTGGCCTGGTAGAGTTTGGCCAGTCCGATTTCGATTTCCTGGTGACCGGGCGCTTTTTTTAATTTGCCGGGACCAAAAGTGCGGTCCACCAGGTCGGCGTTTTTAATAGCCACATCAAGCAGTTTGCGGCTGCCGGTAGCGTAGTACCAGGCCACGGCCGCTTCGTAGAGGTGTCCTGCGTTGTACAGTTCGTGGCTGTGCTGGTCTTCGTTGACCCAGCGCTGCGAGGAAGCCATGCGAGCCCCGGTGCCCTCGGTGCCCGGAGGCGTTCCGTTTTTTTGATTGCGTTCGGCGATGGTGCGCCAGGTGTAGATGTAACCGTCGGGTTCCTGGGCTGCTGCAATGGTTTGGATGAGCGCGTCGATTCGGGCCTGGAGGGCAGGATCGGGTTTTAGTT
>DAOQGS010000574.1:0-2675 GCA_035338675.1 Cellvibrionaceae bacterium | reverse complement strand
GCTGAGCGGGTCAATGGCAAGCCATTAGTCTGGTTTGATAATGCCGCCACCACGCAAAAACCCCAAGTGGTGATGGACCGGCTGAATTATTTTTACCGCCACGAAAATTCTAATATCCATCGTGCGGCCCATGAGTTAGCTGCTCGGGCCACAGACGCCTATGAAAACGCTCGCCAAACCGTGGCGAATTTTTTAGGTGCGGCAAGTGCCGATGAAATTATTTTTGTGCGCGGCGCAACGGAAGCCATCAATTTATTAGCCAATACATTTGGTGAGCGCTTTATTCAGCCCGGTGATGATATTATTGTTTCGCAATTGGAACACCATGCGAACATAGTGCCCTGGCATAATTTAGCAGAGCGTAAAGGTGCCAAGCTAAAAGTAATACCGGTAGATGATTCCGGCCAGCTGCAAATAAGTGCGCTGCGCAATTTAATTGGCCCGCGCACAAAATTAATCGCCGTGACCCAAGTCTCCAATGCCCTCGGCACCGTTACCCCCATCGAGGAAATTATTCACATTGCACACCAGGCGGGTGTACCGGTGATGGTGGATGGCGCGCAAGCGGTATCCCACATGCAGGTGAATGTGCAGGCCCTGGATGCCGATTTTTATGTATTTTCCGGCCACAAAGTATTCGGCCCCACCGGCATTGGAGTGTTGTATGGAAAATCGCGCTGGTTAGAGCAATTGCCCCATTGGCAAGGCGGCGGCAATATGATTGCCGATGTAACCTTTGAGAAAATTAGCTATCAGCCAGCGCCCAATAAATTTGAGGCGGGCACCGGTAATATTGCCGATGCCGTAGGCTTAACCAGCGCACTTAACTATGTCAGCAGCATTGGCCTTGCCGCCATAAATGCGTACGAGCATGAGTTATTAAACTACGCAACAGCCGGCTTAAAGACTATTCCGGGTTTAAAATTAATTGGTACCGCCACTCATAAAGCCAGTGTGGCCTCATTTATTTTAGACGGCTACTCCACCGAACAGGTGGGCTCAAAACTCAACGAAGAAGGTATAGCCGTGCGCTCCGGCCACCACTGCGCACAACCGATTTTACGCCGCATGGGGGTAGAAACCTGTGTGCGCCCTTCCCTTGCGTTTTATAACACCTGCGAAGAAATCGACCGGATGCTCAGTGTTCTAAATCGCCTAGCGGGCAAAAATCGTCTGTATTAAATTCCTCCTACCGGATATTAAACTCATAATTTAATATCCGGCCATTTTCCCCTGCAATTAATTATTCTTCCCAAAACAGCAAATATCAGTACACCATAATTAATTTTTCTGTTTTTACGTCGCTTGCAGTGTGTTTCACGCCTTGCAATTCGCACCACTAGTTGCAGTGCATTTGGATCCTGCGACTGCGCGCAGGATGAAACGCTCCAAAATTTTGCCCCCATAATCTCATCCTGCATAATCCGACCATAATCCTTCATAAACCAACTATCATCCTTCATCACCCAACCAACATCCTTCAGAACCTAACCAACATCCTTCAAAACCTAACCAACATCCTTCAAAACCTAACCAACATCCTTCAAAACCTAACCGTCATCCTGCGCGCAGTCGCAGGATCCGTTTTCTTTGTTCCCACGCTCTGCGTGGGAATGCCTATCTGCTTAATTCATGCAATCGAATTCCCAACAACTATGCATTTCCACGCAGAGCGTGGGAACGAGAAACCCCCTTAGTTAGCACGTAACTGCTTCTTAAGCAGCTCATAATTCAATTTTTCATCCCCGCGAACGCGGGAAAAATGAGAAATGAGCTGAATAGTTACAATTTATTTAATTTCTTATCCGCCGGTAAAATCGATACCAGCCCCCTGCTGGCCACTTTTGCAAAGTTCCACCACCGCCTGATGCAAAGGCAATTATTTTTTCGATCTACTGCACATTTTTAACACCCTGCTTAAATCTAGGCATGACCACTGCGCCAAATCCAACAGCAGCTAACCGCTGCCCGCCGGCTAAGTTTGCCGATATAGGCAAAATCCGCATAAAAACAGCATTAAAAATCAAAATATCACCTGGCACGATAGCTGCAAAAACTGGTGTAGATAACAGCGAGCCCTGAGATGCCCACGCGTGCTCCCAACCGCTTTTGTTTAAACATATACACCACGTTTAAGTTAAACCCCCGCTGCGCGGGAAGGATTTTTTTATGAGTGCCAGAGCCTTTGCGGAACCCTACGCACACGATCGCCGCCATGCGCGGCACCTGCAACGTCAGCAACTTGTACTGGTAGCCAAGCCTGCCAAAAAAGCCGAGATTATCCCCCTCGTACCGCGCCAATTTAAACAGGAAAAAGCATTAGAGCTGGTTTACCCGAAATATACACGGCTTAAAATTGCCGCCTTATTGGGCCTGGTTGTGGGCTTGCATTTTGTTGCATTTCATTATTTTCACGGCAAACCAGCCCCCGAACCCATCGCCAAAGTAGCCACGCCACCCATTAAGGTTGAGCGTTATGTACCACCAGAAATACCACCGCAAGTTATCCAACCGGCGCCGCCCAAACCACAACCGAAAGAGCCGCCCAAACCGGTAAAACCCAAGCCCGCAAAACCCCCGGTTGAACGCGTGAACCCAAATGTAATTGAAGAGCGCGTGGCACCGCCTGCGCCAGAAAAACCGGGCCCTGTGCAAGCCACTGGCCCCTCGGCGGA
>DAOQGS010000573.1:0-2676 GCA_035338675.1 Cellvibrionaceae bacterium | reverse complement strand
ATTCCACCCTTGACGCTTCTGCCGGACAAGTTTGAGAGAGACTTCCGGATACGGCCATTTTTTAAGCCCTCGGCATAGATGCGCGCCTGCACCGCATGGCCTTGGGGGGTGAGCCTGCCGTGTTCCAGGGCCAGGTCAAGCTCGCCTGCGGCCTGGCGGATCATCCAGTTCACCAGGTCCACGCCCCACACTTGCTCGGTTACGCCGTGCTCCACCTGCAGGCGAGTGTTTACCTCGAGGAAATAAAACGCCCCCCGGTCCACGTCGTAAATAAACTCCACCGTACCTGCGTTGCGGTACTGTACTGAAGCCATCAGGGCTTCGGCGGTGGTGTGCAGGGCCTGGCGCTGATCCTCGGGTAGATTGGGGGCCGGGGTTTCCTCCAGCACTTTTTGGTTGCGCCGTTGGGCGGAGCAATCCCGCTCTCCTAAGGCTTTGGCAAGGCCCTGGCCATCGCCAAAAATCTGCACTTCGATATGGCGGGCGCGGGCTATATAAGCCTCTAAAAACACGCCGTTATTGGAAAAATAATTGCCCCCTAAGCGGCGCACCGAATCCCAGGCTTGGGTGAGTTCCACCTCATCCTGGCACACCTGCATCCCAATACCGCCGCCGCCTGCGGTGCTTTTAAGCATCACCGGGTAGCCCACTTGCTCGGCCCAGCGCTGGGCCTGAGTTAAATCCTCCAGCAGCGGGGAGCCGGGCACCAGGGGCACCTGGGCGGCGGCTGCGGCTTCTCGCGCCGAGTGCTTCAAACCGAACAGGGCCATTTGCTCCAAGGTCGGCCCGATAAACACCAGGCCCGCCGCCTCGCAGGCCTGCACAAAGGCTTGGTTTTCACTTAAGAACCCGTAGCCTGGGTGAATGGCTTGGGCGCCTGTGTCGTGGGCTGCTTTAAGGATTTTGTCGATGTTCAAGTAGGTATCGGCGGCGCTGCCTGCGCCTAGGCACACGGCTAGGTCCGCCTGCTGTACGTGCAGGGAGTTGGCGTCTTCCTCGTGGTATACGGCCACGCTTTTGATGCCCATGTGTTTGAGGGTGCGCAGGATACGGGTGGCGATGGCGCCTCGGTTGGCGATCAGTACTGTGTCAAACATGGTAGGAGTGTTCCGTGTTTGGGCGGGCCGTCCCGCATTTATTCGACTGGCCCCAGGTCGTCCTGGGGCGCAAGCTGGTTTTTTGCGTAGGTTGGGCGGTCATGCCCAACACTCATGGGTTTTGACTGAGACGCTCTGCTGTTGGGCGATAAGCGTTGGGCATTACTGCCCAACCTACGTCGATACGCCGAGTTGTACTGTATTCAGGCAAGCTCACTGCTCCCAGATCAGCACTTCAATGGGCGTAGGGTTATAGGCATTGCAGGGGTTATTCAGCTGGGGGCAGTTGGAGATCAACACCAGCACGTCCATATGGGCCAGCAACTCCACGTACTTACCCGGCGCTGAGATGCCATCGGCAAACTTAAGGCCGCCTTCGGGGCTTACCGGCACGTTCATAAAAAAGTTGACGTTGTGGGTGATGTCCGCCTTGGTGAGGCCGCAGTCCTCATGCTCCTGCAGGGCCAGCAGCCAGCTGTCCCGGCAGGCGTGCATGCAGCGTTTTTCCAGGGCATAGCGCACGGTATTGGATTCAGTGGCGCAGGCGCCGCCGATGGTGTCGTGGCGGCCGCAGGTATCGGCCACTATGGTCAGCATATCCCGCAGCAAATTACTTTTGAGCATCGTGCCCGCCGTTAAGTACAGGTTGCCCTGGGCGGCGATGGTGTCCGTGGCGCTGTAGCGCTCGCTGATATCCGCCGCGTTGTAAAACAGGGTGTCGGCGGCCTGGTTGCCCTCTAAATCCACAATGCGCAGTACCTGGCCTGCTTTTACCGTGCCTAGGTAATAATCCCCGGCCCGCACAATCAGGCTCTGTTGGGCCTTGGCCGCGTCACGGCTACTGGTTTGAATGGTCATAGGGCACCTATTGAGAAACGAGGCCCGCGAAGGGCAGGCCAAAGTGGTAGAGGGCGTTGTTATCAAAACCCCGGCGGTTCTCCGGGCAGTGATTGAGGCACAGGTCGTCCGAGGTTATGGGCGGCGCCAAGTCCAGGCTGAGGTTAAGGCCCAATTTGGGGTAAGCGGCGGCAGTGTTAAGCCGGTGGGGGCAGCTGTGCATCACCACTAAGGTGTCCATCTCAAAACGCAGGCACACATAGTCCCCCGCCTGGCTCTGGCGGCACAGGCGCAGCTGGCCCTCTTCATCCGCCCGCACTTCGCTGAAAAAATTTACGTTGGCGGCCAAGTCCCTAAGGCCCAGGCCGTATTTGGCCAGCTCCACTAAAAAACTGTCCTGGCCGTTTTGCAGCCAATCGTTGCGCTGGGTTTGATAGTCCCGCTCCCCCCAGCGCGCGGCCACATCGCTTTTGTGGCTGCTGCCGGAGATGGTGTCGTGCCAGCCGAAGCTATCCTCAGTAATGGAGCAAAAAATGCGGCCCATATCCGAATACAAACAGTGGCCCTGGGTGAGCTTAAAGGTGTGCTGGCACTTGAGGGTGTCCGGGGCGTTGTACTTTTCGCCCAGGCTAATGGGGTTGTACATCAGCAGGGCGAGGCTTGCGCCACCGGTTGGGTCGGTGATGCGCAGGCGGGTGCCGCGCCGAAAGACGTGGGACCAGTGGCTGCCGCCGGGCAAAAA
>DAOQGS010000572.1:0-2676 GCA_035338675.1 Cellvibrionaceae bacterium | reverse complement strand
TTCAACGCCGGGGGTATAGCCGTATTCAGGGTGGCCGGGGGTTCGGGAGTGTAATTGGCGGAATTGCTTGAGGTCTTCAATGGCTAAATCGTAGCCACTTAAGTGCAGCAGGGAATAAATCAGCATGGAGCCGTGGCCGTTGGAGAGCACAAAACGGTCGCGGTCGGGCCACTCGGGGTGATTCGGGTTGTGTTTTAAGAAGTCGTTCCAGAGCACTTCGGCGATGTCCGCCATCCCCATGGGGGCACCGGGGTGGCCGGAATTAGCTTTTTGCACGGCGTCCATACTGAGGACGCGGATCGCGTTAGCGAGTTGGTAACGGGTGGGCATGAGAGACTCCCAGAGTTGAGCGGTGAATTGGCCCCAGCCTATGGCCGGGCGAGGCAAAGCGCGGCATTATCCTTCAGATTTGGCGGAGAAACCAAGGGTTAATCCACTCAATGCACAGTTAAATTAAGCCCCCTGCCGCAAGCGTAGTAGCTGCCTTTTTTGTGTCGAATTGACTATGTTGCACTGGGTTTAGCGGCGCTCGCGCCGATCGATAAATTTACACAATTCTTGTTTAGGTCTCGCGTCAGGCAAATTCAACCAAAACCCTAGCTTGAACATAACTTCTGTTCGCAAACCGTGCGTCGGAGCGCTGTTGATTCCGGACTGAATATTTCAATGAAACGACAGTGCCAATCTCAGCAGCTGTTGAGTGTAACGGCATGTAATTCCCGCGCTGCCTGGAAACCATCAGACGAGAGCTTTTACTGTGAACCCTCAATATTCACCATTGCTGCACCGAAAATGGATTATGCGATGTGAGAGTAATCAAGCTGACTTGAGTAGTTAAACCTAAAAACCGCAATCGAAAGCGCAGAGATCCACACCCGCAAACAAAAACGCGCACTAAGCGAGCCTAGTGCGCGTTAAAAATTGCCATTCTGTGCAGGTTTAATTAAGCCTGCACAGCGGCCAGCTTATAAATTAAGGCGCAACCGCGCGGCCCGTTTTCGGGTCGAGTTTGCCGGGGCAAAATCCTTTTGCTTTGAGTTTGGCGGCAATTTGCGGAATCGCCGAGAGGGAGTTGGTTTGGTTTTCGTGCATCAGAATAACCTGGCCATCTTGCAAGCGATCATTAGCAGAAACAATGGCGCTGGTGGCAGCACCGTTCCAGTCTTGTGAATCGTTATCCCAAGTGATGGTGATCATGCCCAGCTCGCTGGCCACTTGGCGGATGGTGCTATTTACTGTGCCATAAGGTGGACGGAAAATCGTGGGTTTAGGCGCACCGGCATTGACGATCGCGGTGTTGTTTTGCTCCAGCTGCGAGCGCACCTGAGCTGCGCTGTAGCTGCCCATGTCCACATGGGTGTAGGCGTGGCTCTGCACCTGGCCTACGGTGAGCATTTCTTTGATGGCGCCCGGGCGGCTGCCGATGTTGGTGCCATTAACAAAGAAGGTTACCGGCACCAGGCCTGCAGATTTAAGCGCATTTACAAAGGCGGTGGTGTTCACTGGGCCGTCGTCGTAGGTAATACCCACATAGGCCTTACAGTTGGTGTTGACCGGTGGTGTCGAGGTATCCAACTTGCCGTCGGCGGAATAAACCGCAAAACCACTCATGGTGCCCGCATCTTTGGATGGATCCACCGCAATATCCAAAGCGCCGTCGGTTACGCGCACATTGGGTATCACCACGGTATAAGCTCCGAAGCGGCCCGCTTGAGTGATCAGGTCGAGATTAGCCAGTTTGACCTGCCCTTCCACCGTTACGTTAAAAGTGCGATCCCCCGCCGCCTGCCAGTAGAGTTCCGCCAGGTGCAGCTTGATGGTGTAGGTGCCAGCGGTCACTGGGATTTTGTAGCCGTAGGTGCCGTAACGCTCGGACTGGAACAGAGTATCTTCCGTCACGCCGACTATATCGTTTGTCACCTCATGGGCGCTGCCGCCGGTTGAATATTGATCGGCCTTATAGGTTACGCCTTCAAAGGTTGCCGTATTGCTGGAGCCTGCGTTAATGGCGACCACCAAAGGCAAATTGATTCCGCTACTGGAACTGGAAGAGCTGGAACTAGAGGAAGAGCTGCTCGAAGAAGAGCTAGAAGAGCTGCTGGAGGAGCTGGAAGATGAACTGCTGGTGCGGCCAGAGCTGGAGCTTGAACTGCTGGATGATGAGCTGCTGGAGGACGAGCTGGATGAAGATGAGCTACTGGAAGAAGCCGTATCCACAGGGCCGCTACAGGCACAAGCCAAGAGTGACAAAAGAATAGGCACACCACAACGGGTGAGCATTTGGGTTTTGATAGCCATAGTAAATCCGCCTTATAGCGTGTTGTTTTCAAAGACGGATTATAAGTAGCGGGCAATATTAAACTCTGCTGCGCTTCAAAATCGGGGTATTCGTTGCGACAATAAGTAAGATTTTTGCGAAGCAAGGTACTTGTTGTCTGTGAACGGTGATCACACAGTAACAAAACACCTTCCATGGGAACGGCGAGCAACAAACTCCGCACAAAAAAAACCACTGCAAGCGCAGTGGTTTTTACAATAAGGCGGTTTATTCAACTTCAATTAATTGCACTGTGCCGTCTTCTAACACTTCCGCCATATGGCCTTTGGGCTCGTTTAAAAACTGTGCCGCCACAAAGGTTACCGCCGAGACACCTGCCAACACTGTGAAAAATAAAT
>DAOQGS010000571.1:0-2678 GCA_035338675.1 Cellvibrionaceae bacterium | reverse complement strand
GCCCACGCTTGGCTGAAGGGCAAAGATTTTGTCAGCCCGGAAGATGTACAAGCGGTGGTTCACGATGTGTACCGCCACCGCCTGCTGTTGAGTTTTGAAGCCGAAGCCCGCGGCCAAACCGCCGACAGTGTGATTCACACCATTTTGCAGCTGGTACCGGTGCTATAAGCATGAGAGCAGGTCATACCGGCGTTTATCTGCTCCCTGAGGACCTTATCCTCCTGCGGGGTAAAGCGGCGCAATTAAATTTACATCGCCAGGCCCCCAGCCGCGCCGCCATGGCGGGCACCAGCCACACGCGTTTTCGCGGCCGGGGCATGGAGTTTGCCGAGGTGCGCCCCTATCAGGCGGGGGATGATATTCGCACCATCGACTGGCGCGTCACCGCCCGCACCCAGGTGCCCCACACTAAGCTGTTCCAAGAAGAACGGGAGCGGCCGGTGTTTGTGCTGGTGGATCAGCGCTCGCCGATGTTTTTTGGCAGCCAACACTGTTTTAAATCCGTCTATGCCGCAGAACTTGCCGCCCTGATCGCCTGGGCCTGCCACCAGGGGGGCGATCGCTTGGGCGGCGTGCTGCTGGGGGATCACGCCCAACAGGACCTGCGCGCCACCCGTGGCAAACCCGGTTTATTGCACTTTTTAAACGCCTTGGTGGAGTACAACCAGCGCTTGTTCTCGCCGGTGCCCAAGGCCAAAGCCTTGCCCCTACTGCCCGCCTTGGAGCAGTTGGGCCAGGTGGTTAAACCCGGCAGCCAAGTGTTTTTGCTGTCGGACTTTCACGATTTAGACAATGCCTGTCAGGAGAGCCTAAGCCGCATGGCCAAGCACAGCGATGTCATCGCCCTGCATATTTTTGACCCCTTAGAAGCAGATATTCCCCAGGGCTCCCTGCTGCGCATCAGCAACGGTTTTAAGCGTTTGTTGTTATCCGGCAGCGATTTAAAAGCTCCGTTTAACGCCAGCTTTCGCAGCCAACAGCAACAGGTGCAAACCGTCTGTGGCGCAAGCCGAGTGGTGTTTGCCAGCTGCCCGATTTCCGCCGATAGCCTCTCGCCCCTGCGGCGCCTATTTGCCGAAGGCAGCCACAAGGGGGCGGCAGCACTGAACTCACTGGCGGGGGCACTCTATGGCCGATAGTTCCAACGCTTTTTCCAGCGCTGCCAATAGCAGCTCAGCGGCAAGCAGTTCAGCCAGCAGTGCTGCCAATTCCCCACTGACCTCGCCCGCCCCCGGCGGCAATCAGTCGGTTACCAACCTGCAGCAACAGCTGCAGCCCGCCCATCAGGACCCGGTCAACCACCCGGCTTTTGGGGCACCGCCTGAGCAGGAGATGCAGAGCCTCATCGCGCAGATTAGCGATATAGAGCGCCCCGCCGAAATCGGCATCTGGCCCCTGGCCCCCGGCTGGTGGGTGTTGTTTGCCCTGTTAGCGGTGGGCCTCATCCTCGGCGCCATTGCCCTGTACAAAACCATCAAGCGCCGCGCCTACCGACGCTCGGCCCTGCGCATGCTCAAACGCTTAGGCGACGGCAGTAACCTGTCGCGCTCGGGCCTGGCCCGCCAGCTGAATGAAATTCTCAAGCGCACGGCGCTGGCCTCCCCCTATTATCGCCACTTGTATATCGGCAGCGCCCACGGCGAGGCCTGGCGGGAATTCCTCTGCGCCAGCAGCCCGGAATTTCCCGACAAAGCCAAAACTGTGGATAACCTGTTGCAGTCCGTCTACCGGCCCAAGGCCCAGTTGGATGCGGGGGTGAGCATCGCGTTTTGCGAGTTTTGGATTCGCCAGCATCACCACATGGTTGAACCGGAGCAGACCTCAGGGGCCAGCCGGGTGATTAACATCGAAAAAACGGGGGAGCCGCGTCATGTTTGAATTTGCTTGGCCCTGGCTGCTGCTCGCCCTGCCCTTACCCTGGCTCGCCTACCGCTTTTTGCCGCCGCGCCCCTCCGCCCAGGCGGCGCTGTTAGTGCCGTTTTTTGAGCGCGCCCAGGATCTGCTCAACCAAACCAGCGGCGCCAAACAACAGGCCTGGCTGCGCCGCCTGCTCGCCCTCGCCCTTTGGGTGTGCCTGGTGCTGGCCGCCGCTCGCCCCCAATGGGTAGGCGACACCATCAGCCTGCCCAGCAGCGGGCGGGATCTGTTAATGGCGGTGGACATCTCCGGCAGTATGCAAATTGAAGACATGCCGGTGAACGGCACGCCCATCTCCCGTATTGCGGTGATTAAAAACGTCGTCGGCGACTTTGTGGTGCGCCGCCAAAACGACCGCTTAGGCCTGGTGTTGTTCGGCACCCAAGCCTACTTGCAGGCGCCCTTGACCTTTGATCGGCAGACGGTGAACAAATTTTTGCAGGAGGCTCAGCTGGGCTTTGCCGGTGAACAGACCGCCATAGGCGACGCCATCGGCCTGTCCATCAAACGGCTGAAAAACCGCCCCGCCCAGAGCCGGGTGATTATCCTGCTCACCGACGGCGCCAACACCGCTGGGGAATTGGAACCGAGAAAAGCCGCCGACCTCGCCAAGCAGGCGGGGGTGAAGATCTATACCGTCGGCATAGGTGCCAATGAAATGATTGAGCCGGGCTTTTTTGGTCTGTCCCGTAAGGTTAACCCCTCCGCAGACCTAGACGAAGGCACCCTTACCTACATTGCCGATACCACCGGCGGCAAGT
>DAOQGS010000570.1:0-2681 GCA_035338675.1 Cellvibrionaceae bacterium | reverse complement strand
TTTGGCCGAAGCCATAGCGCCTGAAATGCCAACCAAAATTGTCGGCATTCGCCCCGGTGAAAAACTGCATGAAACCATGTGCCCGCTGGATGATTCCCATCTAACCTTGGAATTTGACGACCATTTTGTGATAACCCCCACCATTAAATTATTCCGCTACGTGAATTATGAAATTAATAATTTAGGTGAGCGGGGCCACACGGTGCCGCGGGGGTTTTCGTACAATTCCGGCAATAACCCCCATGTGTTAAACGTGGATGAAATTCGCCAGCTGCATGAGATGGCCGAGGTATGATTCCCTACGGACGTCAACATATTTCCCAATTGGAAATTGACGCTGCGCGGGAGGTATTGCAGTCAGATTGGTTAACCCAAGGGCCTAAGGTTGTTGAGTTTGAACAGGCCCTGGCCGCATATGTACAGGCGCCCCACGCAGTGACCTGCTCCAATGGCACCGCAGCCTTACACGCCGCCTGTGCAGCTTTAGGCCTGGGGCCTGGCGACGAATTATGGACATCGCCTAATTCATTTGTAGCTTCCGCTAATTGTGGTTTGTATTTGGGGGCAAAAGTTGATTTTGTCGATATAGATCCCGTCAGCCGCAATATGTGCCCGCAACAATTAGCCGCTAAATTGGCGAAGGGGCGGGTGCCGAAAATTGTCGTGGCGGTACATTTTGCCGGTGTCGCCTGTGATATGCCGGCAATTTTTGCATTGGCGCAGCAGTATGGTTTTTATGTAGTAGAAGATGCCGCCCATGCGATAGGAACCCAGGTAAATAATGTGCCTGTGGGCGCCTGTCGTTTTAGTCATGCCACCTGTTTTAGTTTTCATCCGGTAAAAAACCTCACCACCGGTGAAGGTGGTGCTATTACTACAGCCGATAGTGTGATTGCCAATCGGCTGCGGCGTTTTGTTACCCACGGTATTACCAAAAATCCCCAGGAATTTACCGATCCTAATCCACCACCTTGGTATTACGAACAACAAAGCCTCGGTTTTAATTATCGCTTGTGTGATATTCAAGCCGCTGTGGGCGTAGTGCAATTGGGCAAACTGGAAACCTTTATTGACAAGCGCAGGCAGCTATTTGAGCGCTACCAAACGCTGTTGGCAAAATTGCCTATTGCGCTGCCCCATGTGCCCAGCCGGCAGCGCGTGGCGCATCATATTTATGCGGTGGGTGTTGATCCTCAACTGCGCTTAACTGTATTTAATGCGCTTAAGTCCTCTGGCATAGGTGTAAACGTGCATTATATTCCCATTCATCTGCAGCCGTTTTACCAAGCGTTAGGCTTTAAAGCGGGGGATTATCCGCTAGCGGAAGCTTATTATGCCGGTGCCTTAACTTTGCCGTTATTTGTGGAGATGACCTTTGCGCAACAGGATTATGTACTAGAACAACTGGAGCGCAATCTATGCGCGTAGCCGTTATTCCCGCCCGTGGTGGCAGCAAGCGCATTCCGCGCAAAAATATAAAACCGTTTTTAGGCCAGCCTATTATTCATTATGCGATAAAAGCTGCGCTGGAGAGTGAATTATTTGATCTTGTGTTGTGCTCCACGGATGATGCAGAAATTGCCCAAGTGGCAATTGGCGCCGGCGCCCAGGTGCCCTTTGTGCGCCCGGCAGACATTGCCGATGACCACGCCATTACCGCTGATGTAATCGCCCATGCAATCAGTTTTTTACAGTCCAACGGGCAGCCAGTGGAGAGTGTGTGTTGTTTATATGCAACCGCGGCCTTTGTAACTGCAGAACAATTGCAACAAGCCTGTACAGTCTTTGAGCGCGAGCGCTGTGATTTTGTATTTTCTGCCACAGCGTTTGATTTTCCCATTCAGAGGGCGATTTATTTAACGGCCGAGGGCAGGGTAGAGATGTTTTACCCTGAATATGCCCTCACTCGCTCCCAGGATTTAACGCCCGCGTTTCACGATGCGGGGCAATTTTATTGGGGGAGTGCAACGGCTTGGTTGGAAAAACGCCGTATATTTAGCCCCAATTCTGCCGCCTTTATTGTGCCCTCCCACGAGGTGCAGGATATAGATACCCTAGAGGATTGGCGGCGTGCTGAACTATTATATCAATTACGGCAGCAATTATTATGTACTGCCTCATCCGCGTAAACGCGCATCCGCAATTGGGTAATGGCCATTTAATGCGCTGTTTAACCCTGGCGCGTATCGCCCATGGGCGCGGGTATAAACCTGTATTGGTGTTGAGCGATTTACCGGGTGTGCCCACAGGTTTTATTCGCGAGGCCGGGTTTAATTATGTGTTATTGCCTGCTGCCAATGAAACTCAGGATGCAACGAATTTTAAGGCATTAATACAGGATTTAGATGCGCCCTGCCGGGTGGTGGTGGACGTATATGCCTTTGCTGCTATTTGGCACCGCATTGTTTATCCTCTTTGCGAGTATTTATTGGTCATTGATGATTTAGCCAATCGCACCTATTGTTGTGATGTATTGTTGGATCAAACCCCTGGGCGCAGCGCCGATGATTATAAGCCCTTAGTTAACAATGCTGCGCAGGTTTATGCAGGTTGTGAACACGCCTTATTAGCGCCGGAATTTTTCGCGGCGGTGAATGATGCTAAGCGCGTGCGAGAGCATTATTGTGCACAAAAGCGGCTGCCTAGATTACTGGTTTCCTTAGGGGGAACGGACCCTAAAG
>DAOQGS010000569.1:0-2694 GCA_035338675.1 Cellvibrionaceae bacterium | reverse complement strand
TACGGCTCTTTAATGTTTCCGGCCGTATGGCAACAATTGGTTCCTGAGCGGCGCCCACACAGAGCAGCTTTTTTACCCCACTACAGTCGCCGCCTAATATTTCTTGACACCTATCCGTTGATAATCCCCGACGCCACAAGCCCAGGTATTCTGGGCACTCTTTACAGCGGCTTAACAGCCGAGGATATAAAACGACTTGACTGGTTTGAAGGGGAACTATATCAACGCATCAACCTAGAGGTGCGGGTTAAAACCGGCCTAATCGCCTGCGAAACCTATGTACCTAAACCAGCCTATAGCGCTCTTGCCATGCAGGATTCCTGGCGCGGGGATATTTTTCAGCAGATACAAATGCCGATATTTTTAGCTCGTTATTGCGCTAAAAACCTACCTACGGATACAGCTGCAGGTTAAGTTGCCGTTTTACAACACAACTTTTAACCGACACATTTCTGCTCAATGTGTCTTTTTACACTATTCGCGAATGCAGACTTAATTAACGCATCCCCAGCAGCTCGTTTAAATACCCAGGCGATAGCACTGTATCCGCTGGTCACACGGTCTATTTAAGGCTAACCTGTGCCAACTGTTGTCCGCCAATAATAACGCCACGAGGATCAGGCACATGACCAGCCCTTATATCCCCCCAGAAGCTGAATTAAACTACAACGCTTTTCAAGCCCACAGCGCAGGTGTCCACGCACCCGCCAGCCTGCCCGCCGGGCGAGGACTAGACTGGATAAAAGAGGGCTTTAGCTACTTTAAGCAGGATGCAGGTACCTGGATTTTAATTACCATTGTGGGTGCTGTTATTTTTGTGGCAATGAATACCATCCCGATCGTGAATATTTTTGCCGGTTTTTTCACTTATGTGTTTAGTGGCGGCTTAATGCTGGGCGCCAAAGCACAACGGGATGGACAGCCACTTAATATCGGGCATCTATTTGCAGGTTTTCAAAATTCATTGGGTAGCCTTCTAGGCCTAGGTGGCATTGTGATGGGCTACACGGTTATTGCCGTTATTATCGCTTTTGCCGGCCTCATGCTCAAAATCACGGAATTTAATGCTGATTTTTTGCAGCAGTTATTAACTGGCCAAGGCATTTTTCTATCGGTGGCTATTCTTTTAGTCCTGTTAACACCGCTATTTATGGGCGTCTGGTTCGCCCCTGCTTTAATTGTGATTAACAAAATACCTGTATTGCAAGCAATTACCCTGAGCATTCAAGGATGTTTGAAAAATGTTTTACCCCTGACCATAAATGGCTTACTTATAGGCCTTTTGTTTTTCGTGGGGGCCATCCCGCTGATGCTGGGTTTATTAGTGGCGGTACCCGTGTTCTATATCTCTGTATTTATCGCCTATAAAGAAATCTATATCGACCCTTAACCCTTAGGGAACTTCAGGACAATTGCGGCTGAAATGGCGACCGATAAGGACTCTCGCGTGAAAGCTACGGGAAGGCACCGGTGCGTTTGTAGAATACTTACGAATTCAGACTCGATCAGAGCCACCTTAATACACCCCATTGTACGCGCCTAAACTGCAGTGGCCATTTAGCGAATTCCTGACACTTTTTGGCCTAGGTACAACTAGGGAACCTCTGAAAAATTACCTTACTCGCTCTGGCGTCGTTGAATTTGCCAAAAAAATGCTCATTTACTGCATGTAAACTCCGCTTTTTTTGGCAAATTCGCCTAGCCAGAGCTTCGCCGCCGACATTTTTCAGAGGTTCCCTAGAAATCGCCGCAATAATCCCCAAATTAAAACGCTAGGTGCTCATAGGGATAGCGGCTACCCTAGGCTTTAACAGGTGGCGAAAAGGCGTGGAACCTTTGCTTTTGCGCTTGTCCCAAGTACCATTGAACTATCCAACTTTAACGGAGAATCCTTATGCAACCCACTTATTCCATAGGCAGCAAAGAGATTATTGCTTCCCAAACCCACAAGGTTCTGCGCAATACCTACAGCTTCCTCGCCTGCACACTGGTGTTCAGCGCGCTCACAGCGGCTGCATCAATGGCGCTGGGGGTTGGCCATGGGCTTGCGCTCGTGAGTAATTTAATTGCTTTGGCACTGTTATGGTTTGTATTGCCCCGTACCGCGCAAAGTGGCGCGGGTGTGGGGGTGGTGTTTGCCATCACAGGGCTGCTTGGCGCAGGCATTGGGCCTATGCTGGGCCACTATCTGGCCTTGCCCCACGGCGGTTTGTTGGTGATGCAGGCCCTGGCGGGCACCGCCCTGGTATTTTTTGCCCTCTCTGCCTATGTGTTAACCACTGGCAAAGACTTTAGCTTTATGGGCGGTTTTTTGATGGTGGGCCTGATCAGTGTGTTGATTACCATCGTGGGCTCCATGGTACTCGGCCTCTTCGGTGTGCAAATATCCGGATTGGCCATGGCCATCAACGGCGTCATCGTGCTGCTGATGTCGGGTTTTATTCTGTACGATACCAGCCGCATTATTCACGGCGGTGAAACCAACTATGTAATGGCAACCGTCGCTTTGTATCTGGATATTTTGAATCTCTTCACCAGCCTGCTGCAGTTGCTGGGGTTCTTCAGTAACGACGACTAATGGTTGAGGCCCCGCAAGGGGCCTTTTGTTTTATGGCCTCCTTTAGCCTCTGTATAAAAGCCGCTCCCTTTAGCGCTGCTGCCCTCCACGGGCTTGAGTTCGCGCGCGCCTGTATC
>DAOQGS010000568.1:0-2710 GCA_035338675.1 Cellvibrionaceae bacterium | reverse complement strand
GTCCTGGCTGCTGGCTTCACTCATTAAATAACAGGGCCAGCCCTGCAACTGGGCGGCGTAGCTGAGCGCCCCTAGGGCGTGGCCAACATCAAGCTGGCAATAGCGGTAGGCCCGTTCCCCATACTTCCATGCCTCCCGCCAATACACGGAGCTAAGGCCAATCAGCAGCTGGGGCGATAAGGTGGGAGCGGCTTGCTCTTGAAACCTGCAGCGCAACTCCAGGCTGTGGTGCTCTGCATTGTAGTGATAAACCCCATCGGCGAGGCCAGGCAGGTTCACCACCAGGGCGTAGCCTTCAGTGGGGTGCAGATTGCCGCTGGAGGGATTGCAGCGCAGAGCCCAGCGGGAGGGGCCGTATTGTTTCCAGGCGGAAAGGGCGAGGGATAACTCTAGTACACAGGCAAGCCCTGCTAAATTCATGTTGTGCGCGGGCTGCCTGGTTTGGTAGAGGGCTGCAAAGGGCTGTTCTAACCCTTCGGTCTGCTCTTGCCTATCAGCCTGTAGGGGCAGAGGCACCTGCTCGCAACCGCTAAAGTGCCGGAAGGGATTGGGTTGGGCATCCCAATCCAGGCTGCCGGGACCGCGGGCGTAGGCATTGGGGAAATGTTTAGTAGCCTGGTGGTAACGCCTAACCTGATTGAGGGCGTCGTCCTGCTCTGCAGGGGCGCTCATGCAAGAACACTCATGCGAGGCTAACTGGGGCGGCGCTGATTTCCTCGGCCAGGCAGGTAACCGGTGGCCCAAGCTCGCCATTGGCGTCTTCAAAGGTCACCAAAAATAATTCTACATTGGGGTTTTCTTCAAAATGGCCGATGTTTAACAACATGCCTTTGGCGCCAGCTGTTGCAAATAAGGCATCCGTGTCTGCATCCGGCACCGAGCCGTCGTTGCGAATATCTATGCGGGCGTAAACAACATCGCCATTGTGCAGGTGGGCAAGGCTCATAGGATTACCACGTTGAGTTGAGGATGTTCTGTTTAAATCTGCCGCCGTGAATATTTACCGATCCTTTAACCCAGCGGTGGAATAGGCCGTTCCGATCTGTTCTGCCGTCACTTCGCTGCACTAAAACTTGCGAAAATGCGCGGATTTTCTTGTTTTAGTGCAGCTCGCGGCGGCCCGCACAGCCAGGGCGGCATCCATGCCGCAATTATTAACCCGGCACTAAATGCCGCCGGGTTAATAATTGCGAACAAATGTGGGTTTTCTCGTTTAAGCGCAGCCTGCGGCGGCATCCATGCTGGACTTACCCGGCATAGAACGCTGCTGATTAAATAAGCGAGGGTTGAATCTGAACTAATGATAAAACCATGAGCAAGGGCTTTGCCAATCTGCAGCCATGTTGGGAATCTACAGCATTTGCTCAGCAGGGATGAAAATAGTTTGTCTTATTCCGGACAAAATCTCCTCCCTTAAAAACTCTTTTGTACAAATGCTGTGGTATTTGCGACAAAAATTCCGGTGGTTACTTGCAACGAGCCCTGCTAGCACTGGGTTTTTAATCGCTGGCTGGCTATTCAGTGATTATTTTTATACTGCCCGCTGTGGATAATTTATGGCAAGCGCTTGGCGGTTCTAATTGAATGTTCCTTAGGTGGCATAAGTTTCGCAAAACCGGTCAGCAACGATTAACCCTTTTTAAGCGCCACAGACAGTGGCCTTAACATCGCATTTGGTTACACCTGTTTTATTGACTTATTTGCATTCTTGACTTTTAAAGAGGAACAACTCATGGCACAGATTGGGGTATTTTTTGGCACTAATACTGGCAAAACACGCAAAGTGGCGAAAATGATTAGCGGTAAATTCGGCGATGATATTATGTCCAAGCCTATAAATGTAAACCGCAGTAACTTAGAAGAATTTTTAAGCTACGACTATTTAATTTTAGGTACCCCCACCCTGGGTGAAGGCCTGTTGCCGGGTATGTCTGCCGACTGTGATGGCGAGAGCTGGGAGGAATTTTTACCCAAGTTAGAAGGTGCCGATTTCTCCGGTAAAACCGTTGCGATTTACGGCCTTGGCGACCAAGTGGGTTACGCCCACGAATTTGTAGATGCCATGGCAGAGCTGTATGAATTTATGCTGGATAAGGGCGCTAAAGTGGTTGGCGCTTGGCCCACCGATGGCTATGAATTTGATCACTCTGAGGCTGTAGTAGATGGCAAGTTTGTTGGCCTGGCGCTGGATTTGGACAATCAATCGGGCCTTACCGAACAGCGCGTGGATGCTTGGCTAAAACTGATTGCGGCGGATTTTAAATTGCCGCTGTAAGTTATTGAATGCCCAATGGATGGGGATGCTCTGTTGGTTTTAAATTGGTCAAAACCCATAGGTGCATCCCTATAGCTTATGCGGGTCTTCTGCCCGCGAGGGTTCACACTATTCCCACCTTCAGCCTAAACAAGAGCTGCTCCTATTGCCGTGTTAAATCGCTATACCCCAGTGTAAGGCGTATTTCGATGCGATCTATAGTCTCCAGGTAAAAATTTCTGATTGTACCATCTGGAAGGCCGAACATTTTTTCCTTAATGCGGCTAAGCAAGCTTTCGTCTGCTTGGGCTGCCAGTGTATTAAGGGCAATCACCGATACTTCGGGCGCGCTATCATCTAGTGCGGTAAGCAATAATTCTGTTGAATTTATAGCGTCGTATTGTTGCATGCGGCCAATGGCCGTAATTTTCACGGCGGGTGGTTGGTCGCTGTGTA
>DAOQGS010000567.1:0-2723 GCA_035338675.1 Cellvibrionaceae bacterium | reverse complement strand
GGGGCAGTAAACCTTCAACACAAGGAATTTTACCTGTTTTCAGGCTGCTCAGCTCCCTCCCCTTTTTAAGGGGAGGGTTGGGGTGGGGTTTCAGGATGAGAGAAAATTTTCTGTGGAAATAGTGCGAAAACCTTAACTTAATGACATTGCCCAGGGGCGGGGTGATCTTAGTGTGCCACCTGCAGCCACCTACGCAAAACGCCCACCCCAGTAGGCACAGCCGCTGCGCAAAACAGCCGGGTATTACCGAGCGTTTAGTTGCTGTACCCAGCCAAGCCCCCTCAAGTATGATGGCATCCCTAACATATTCACTCGTTCACAACACCAATAAAAAACTGGAGCTGCCATGTCGAACCCTTTGTATGCACCCGCTGCACACCTCGCGCAATCCGCCCACATAAACGCCGAGCAGTACCAAACCCTCTACGCCCAATCCATCCAAAACCCCGACGCCTTTTGGGCTGAACAAGCCCGCCGTTTTATTTCCTGGCAGCGCCCCTTTAGCGAAACATTTCGCGGCAACTTTGCCGAAGGAGAAGTGAGCTGGTTTGGCGATGGCACCTTGAACCTGGCGGAAAACTGCATCGACCGCCATTTACCCACCCGCGCCAACCAAACCGCCATTATTTGGGAAGGCGACAACCCCAGCGAAAGCAAACACATCAGCTACCAAGAATTACACGACCAAGTGGGCCGCCTGAGTAATTTATTAAAAAATAAAGGCGTGAAAAAAGGCGACCGCGTGTGCATCTATATGCCCATGATTCCCGAAGCCGCCTACGCCATGCTCGCCTGTGCCCGCATCGGCGCTATTCACACAGTAGTTTTTGGCGGCTTCTCGCCAGAAGCCTTAAAAGATCGCATCCTCGATGCCGACTGCAAAATTGTTATCACCGCCGATGAAGGCCTGCGCGCAGGCAAAACAATTCCACTTAAAAACAACACCGATCGCGCCCTGGATTTTTGCCCCCAAGTTAAAACCGTACTAGTGGTAAAACGCACCGGCGGTGCCATTAATTGGTTTGATAACCGCGATGTGTGGTACAGCGAGGCCGAAAATTTAAGCCCCATTTGCCCCGCCGAAGAAATGACCGCCGAAGCGCCGCTATTTATTTTGTACACCTCCGGCTCCACCGGTAAACCCAAAGGCGTATTACACACCAGCGCCGGATATTTATTACAAGCGGCCATGACCCACCGCTACGTGTTCGACTACCAAGACGGCGAAATTTATTGGTGTACAGCGGACGTAGGCTGGGTAACCGGCCACAGCTATATCGTCTACGGCCCCCTATGCAACGGCGCCACCACATTAATGTTTGAAGGCGTACCCACCTACCCAGACGCCTCCCGCTGCTGGCAGGTCATCGACAAACACCAAGTCAATATCTTCTATACCGCCCCCACCGCCATCCGCGCACTTATGGCCCTGGGCGATGAACCCGTCAAACGCTGCTCCCGCGCCTCCCTGCGCATTTTAGGCTCAGTGGGTGAGCCCATTAACCCAGAGGCCTGGCAGTGGTACTACCAAGTAGTCGGCGACAGCCGCTGCCCCATTGCCGACACCTGGTGGCAAACCGAAACCGGCGCCCATTTAATCACCCCCCTCCCCGGCGCCCACACATTAAAACCCGGCTCCGCCAGCCTGCCCTTTTTTGGCGTAGAGCCGGGCCTAGTGGATTCCAACGGCCAATTAATTGAAGGCCCAGGAGAAGGCAATTTAGTCATTAAACGTTCCTGGCCCAGCCAAATTCGCAGCGTCTATGGCGACCACGAACGCATGGTGCAAACGTATTTTGCCACCTACCCCGGATTTTACTTCACCGGCGACGGCGCCCGCCGCGACGAAGACGGTTATTACTGGATTACCGGCCGGGTAGATGACGTATTAAACGTAAGCGGCCACCGCCTAGGCACCGCCGAAATCGAAAGCGCCCTGGTATTACACCCCAAAGTTGCCGAAGCGGCAGTGGTGGGTTACCCCCACGATATTAAAGGCCAGGGGATTTATGCCTATGTGACTTTAATGCAGGGCGAGGTTGGGGATGAGGCATTAATTAAAGAATTGGTTGCGCTATGTAATAAAGAAATTGGGCCGATTGCTAAGCCGGATTTAATTCAGTGGGCGCCGGGGTTGCCCAAAACGCGTTCGGGGAAAATTATGCGCAGGATTTTAAGGAAAATTGCGGCTAATGAGGTGGATTCGCTTGGGGATACTTCTACGCTTGCGGATCCTAGTGTGGTGGAGTCTTTGATTGGGTCTCGGTTGAATAAATAGGAGGGGGTACTGCGCTTCTTTTATCGCTGCAATCAAATGGCTTGTGCCCAATAACATCATAGCCTGCCAATAATCGGCAAAATTGGGGCGGCAAAAAGTGGATTGTCGCTTCGCTCCGAACCCGCCCAGCGTAAATCCGAATATCCAGGATACTTGTTAGTTGCTAAACTAAATCTTACAGTTGACCAACACAATTTTATAGCATTAAGATTGGTCTCGAATGCAAAACCAACCAGGATCAGATCATGAATAGATTATTCTTACATTTTTCAGCTTATTTTATTATTACTTCCGGGAGCATAGCGCTGGCTTCCGATACATTGCCGATGAAATTTTCAGAAGATAACAGCATTTCTGCGGAAATGGATAGCTCTTCATATTTAAAGAGCATCCCCATTCAAAATGAATGTACAGAAGAAAAATCTAGGGAACTTACAGTGGGCAC
>DAOQGS010000566.1:0-2729 GCA_035338675.1 Cellvibrionaceae bacterium | reverse complement strand
CCCACCTGTTGCAGGTGGGCCACCAACATGCGCTGATCGTGGGACTGCGCCCAGATGGACCAGCCGCCATAAATCACGGCAGCCGTCAGCGGCAAGAGCGCCAGCAGCGTCGCTATGACCCATTGATGGGTGAGCCGCAGCCGATTGATCCACCTACGCAACACGCCAAGCTCTCCAGTGAAAAGGGCCAAAAGTCTAGCATCTTTGCCGCGTGGAATTTTGGCAACACTATAACTATTTGATTTTTATAAGTTATTTCTATTGCTCAGCAAGCCTGTTGCCAAATGGCAACAAAATACCTTGTCTTGCGTGCTTGGGTGGCGGCCTTTGTATCTCATAACATTATGATATTAAAAGAAAAATTTATGATGGATTTATGTTTGCTATGTAGGGTTGCATCGGTGGATGTGAGAAACATTCACTTCGAGGGGGCTGTGGGAAGCTCAGTTTTTCCCAGTGATCAAGCTGCGAGCGGGTGTGTTTATACGGGGTAAACATATCAACCCAAGGCTCGATTACTGAGGAAAAACTGATCTTCCCGCATACTCCTCCCGATAGTTCGCCCCAGAGGTATCAGCGGGCGCCAACAATTACGGCTTGTTTTCGGTTCGCCAAGGCTTGCAGTGTGCAGGGCGTGGCCGGCCGAAAGTGTGTTATTGAGGGTGTGAAGATGATTAACCGAATGGATTTTTTTGCACTATTATTCTTTCAGATCGCCATTACGTTTGCGTTGGCCCAGGTGTTGGCTAAACGCGGGTGTGCCGACTGTGACAAGAGTGCAGCGGAGCCTGCGGTATTTGATCAGTTGGTATTGGTGGATCACTAATTAGCTGGTTATACGGCTGTGTGGTAGCAGCTGTGTAGGCGAAATTGGGTAGCCACTGGAGATGAGGCTTCTGCAAACTGGGTTTGAGTAAATGTATTGGTAGGTTCGTTGCGCTTGCGTGCGTTAACTAACCAGCAGAGAAATTAGTTATGTGTGTTTTGGCGCCGCAAGGCGCCTTTTTTTTGCCTATTTTTAGCGAATTTACGCCGGTGGCCTATCATTGTTTAGAGTGTCAGGAGATTTACACTATGAGCTTTGATCAGTTATTCGAAAACGCTACCCGTTTGCCGTCCATTCCCAAAGTCGTCCAAGAGTTGTTGCAGACGTTTGATAATCCCGATGTGGATATGAAACAAATCGCCAACAAAATAGCCCTTGAACCGGTGCTGACCGCCAAATTATTGCGCACTGCCAACGCCTCTCATTACGGCCTGCCGCGCAAGGTGGCCTCGGTGCACGACGCGGTGATAGTGTTGGGGTTTTCCGCTGTGCGCACCCTGGTGATGGCTTCTGGTTTAGTAACCAGCTTACAAATGCCTGCGGCGCTGGACAAAAAACAATTTTGGACCGATGCGTTTGCGGTTGCTGAAGGGGCTAAATGGTTGGGTAAATTCGGCGCGCGGGTGGATGCTAACACGCTTGCCACTGCTGGCTTAGTGCACCGCGTGGGGCAATTGTTAATGTATTCGGTGTATCCGGAACTGGCCGCAAAAGTAAAACACGCTATAGCGGCGGGGCAGTCGCGACTGGAAGCAGAACAAGCCGTATTTGGTTATACCTACTGTGTGGTGGGCGCGGAACTCGCCAAACGTTGGCGGTTTCCGGCGGTGATTTGCGATGCCTTATTGCATCAAAATGCCCCTCTGGCGGCGAGCCCTTTTTCGTTGTTAGGCGCTTATTTGCATCTGGCTAAGTATATGCACTCGTGTTTGCAAGCCGGTGTATCCGTGGAGGAGTTGATTGAACATTTCCCTACTGCTGTGAGTGATGCCTGCGATATAAATAAAGAAAAACTCTTTGCCGCTTTGAGCGATTTTAAAGGCCTTGCCTCGGCGATGGATTCTATGTTGGACGATTAATGCAAGGGCGCCTGCTACCTTTTTAGCGAAAAACTCGGCCGCACACGCCGAGTTTTTTATTTTTGCGCGTAGATAAATTTACTGTAATTATTTTCGCGCCTTTTAGTCCTGGCCAAGATATATCCGTACATGCCTCCTTTAATAAGCGCTCCGGCCTCGCTAGGGCCGACCTCTTTTTTCCTCACTTCAAGCGAAGAAAATGCAGATAAAATAAATTATGGTGTGCCGAATGGTTATATTTATTAACCCGGCGGCAATTAGTGCCGGGTTAATAAAGGCGGCAAGGATGCCACCTCGGCAGTGTAAACCGCAGCTAGCTGCACTAAAACAAGAAAATCCGCGCATTTTCGTAGGTTTATTTTGCCGCCGGGATAATAACCTAACTATTTACACCGAGGGCACTCGCAGTACTTAAGTGCTTGAGCGGCGTTTGTTAGCCGGCACGAGAACCACCTCCAGCGCTAATAAAAACTGCTGAAGAGCAACGATTTAAGGGCTGTTTTGCAGGGATTGAATGAGCGGGGGTTCGCAGCGTTATCCTGCGCACAGTCGGATATTTAAATCCAATTAACGGCCTTAAATAACCTGTGTCCAGTCGTGCTGACAACAGGCTACGACTTTTCGCTGTGGTTTTGCCTAAGGAGCCTCTGAAAAATTACCTTGCTCGCCCTGGCTGCGTTGAATTTGGCAAAAAAATGCTCATTTACTGCGTGTAAACTCGGCAATTGCTCCTGCATTGCTCTACCTCCTGCCTCCCTGCAGTCGTCCACTTTTTTTGCCAAATTCGCCTAGCCAGAGCTTCGCCGCCTACATTTTTCAGAGGT
>DAOQGS010000565.1:0-2731 GCA_035338675.1 Cellvibrionaceae bacterium | reverse complement strand
CCTGATCTGTCTAACCATTGGGTCACTCTAACTTTTGTCTGGTCACTCAAACTATTGAGGGTAACTGCCGCACACCGCATGAACTAAACCCAAGGCTGCCTGTTACTTTCACGACAATTGCAACAAAGCAGACAATCCCTTAACTATTCAGCTCATTTTAGGGATCCATTGAGCGCACGCTTTTTAATCATGAGGCATCTATGAACCTGCAGCTAGAAAAACCCTATGTCGAGGCCATGCTAAGTCGCTTTTCTGAGCTTGGCTTTTTAGCTGAACAGTTAAAATTCGGTAACCGCGCAGAGGTGCCATTCCAGCGCTTTTCCGATGAGCATATGCATTACCTTAAAGATCTATATTTGCAAGCAGGCCCTGCCTTACGCGGCAAGGTGGCACAAATTAGCACATTGCAAAATGCCATCTGCGCCAACGACCCCAAATTTACCCGCGGCGATCTTGAGCGCTTGGTGCCGGAAATTACTCGTTACCTTACAGAGCATGCCGAACGGGGCTGGTTATTTAAAATAAATGCCGCAGGTAAACCCCTTGCGTATTTAGTTACCCGCATTGATTTTACGCCGCCGGGGGAGGAGGAGTCCGGCCGCATATTGATCGATTTAAAAACCCACGCAGCGGGCAAAATTACTACCAACACCATTTTACTCTTGGATAAAGATATTGACGGTCAAAGCATCGCCCAGATGTTTGCAACCAAGGGTTATATGCGGGAGACGCCAGAATTACTCGCCAGCTACGATGCCTCGGCCGCCAAATATTTTGACTGGCGAGCTCAGTACGGCCGCCAATTTACCGCTCAAGGCACCGGCATCTATGCCGAGGACCCCACCGCCACTCACCGCAGCCAGGACTGGTCGCGCAAGAGTGTGGTGGTACTCTCCTCCGGCGGCGGCTGTGCAAAATTAGTCAATGATGAAGAAATTATTCAAAACCGCGAATTAATGCTCGATACCAGCGGCGATATTCTCGGTAAGTTTTTGCGTAAAGCTGGGCGCAATATGAAATTTAGCGACTCGGTGGAAAAAGCCACAGAAAAAGCCCAGCAGGATATTCCCGATGGGCTGTTCACCCAACTGCCGGTGCAGGGGTTTGTTTTAATGTTTCACTTAGAATTGCACCATCACCTCTGGGTGCACGTTGATGACATGCAGTTATACGAGTACCAACCACAATTGCGGGAAAAATTAGTATTACCGCCGGAGCAGACGGATTTAATCGATATTCTCACCGCTGAAATGGATGTATTAATGGATGATATAGTGGAAGGTAAATCCGGCGGCACAACGGTGTTATGTGCAGGGCCTGCGGGGGTGGGCAAAACCCTAACAGCTGAAGTTTATTCAGAAATAATTAAACGGCCTTTATATCGCGTACACTCCGGGCAGCTGGGCCTAAGTGTGGCCGAAATGGAAAAAGCCCTTAAAGAAACCCTCACCCGCGACCAGCGCTGGGGAGCTGTGATGTTAATTGATGAGGCGGATGTTTATATTAAACGGCGCAACGACAATATCGCGGCCAATGCTGTTGTGGGCGTATTTTTGCGCGTATTGGAATATTTTAATGGGCTGTTATTTCTCACCACTAACCGAGTTGGCGATATAGACGAAGCCATCGTCAGCCGCTGCATTGCACTGATCAAATATTTGCCGCCTGATTTGGCCGATCGCAAACGTATTTGGCAGGTAATGACGGAACAATTTAAACTGCCCGTGGCGCCGGAATTAATCGACACGCTGGCGGAGCGTTTCCCCACCGCCTGCGGGCGGGATATAAAAGGTCTGAGTAAACTGGTGGCCAAATATTGCCAATACAAATCCGCCGCTCCAACCCTAGAGGTGTTTGAGCGCTGCAGTATTTTTAGGGGTATGGATATAGCGGCGGCTTAACCTATGCGACCTCTGATAAATTCACTGACGCAATGGTTAGAGCAGCATCCGTTTGCGCCGATGGAAATTGATTGCGTCACGACCGTGAAGCTAAAAATCCTCGATGGCAAATGCAAAATGGCTGAGGACGAAAAAATAATAATGGGCACTCTATATGACGCCCTTAAAACCCGCCCTGGCAAACTGTTGGGGCCTGAGGTACATGAATTAATCCAAAAAGCACACCGTCAGTTGGACGAAGCCATGCGCCTGCAGGTGTATGAGCAGCGACTTCTGGCGGAAACCATGCTCTCCCGCCCGGTCATGAAGGCCTTTAAAGCCCGCATTCGCGCCGAAGGATTATTTGGCCTGCTGCTGGATGAGCCTGCTGATATTTAGCAGCTTGTTGAGATACGCAGGCGGCGACGCTCTGGCAAGGTAGTTTTTCAACAAGCTGTTAATAGTCTTTTTAAATACTTTTGCTACAAATCGCCGCTTTAGTTTCATTCGCCTGTGCGCAAAACTGCAATGCTTTATCGCTTGGACCTTGAAACCTCCTGCCTATATTATTAACCCTGCGGCATTTAGTGCCGAGTTAATAACCTCCTGAAATTGCACCCCATAATGTCAAAATAAATTTAAGGTGGATTTTTATTATTTCTACTGATCAACGCCGCCCCTCGGTTTTGTTTACTTATAGGACTTGCGCATTTAGCGATTTAATCGCCGTAGCATTCGCACGGTTTTGCTTAGATCCTTTGCATCATTTAGGCGCGATTTTTTGGCTTATATTCAACCGTCTGTTATATTGTCTGACCTTTCTGCGAATTAGGTCAAATTTCAATCACTCC
>DAOQGS010000564.1:0-2732 GCA_035338675.1 Cellvibrionaceae bacterium | reverse complement strand
ATACTTGCCCCGCCTCATGGCGCGCCTCCTTAGGCCTGCCAAGGACTTCGCACAAAATAACCTAAAAAACCTTCGGAGACGAATTGGTATGAAAAAGCTGTTGCTTGCCGCCGCCCTGTCCACTTTTGCCTGCGCCGCCTCGGCGGACGACCGTTTTTACGCCGGCGGCAATGTCGCCTTTTGGAACTATGACGAGGGCAGCCAGGACGTTAAATTTAATGTTTCCTCTGTTGAAGGCGTTGTGGGCTTTAATGTTTGGGAAATAATTAATATTGAAGGCCGCCTAGGCATTGGCCTAGAGGGCTCCACCGAAACCGTCACCAGCAAACAAGACGGCACCCTGCCTACTAAACTAAATCTGGATAACTACGCCAGTGTTTACGTTAAACCTGAATTAAAGAACGAAGTCGCCACATTCTATGGCCTACTGGGCTACACCAGCGCCAGCGCATCCACTGAAAACGCCAAAACTGAACGCGATCTTGACGTATCAGGCTTCTCCTTTGGCTTAGGGATGGGCTTTTATGTAGCGGATGAAGTTCTCGTCAATATTGAATACCGCAAACTGGTACAAGACAGCGATTACACCTTTGACGGGTTTAGCCTTGGCTTCACCATCGGCTTCTAATAAATCTTAAAATGGGGCGCTAAGCGCCCTTTTTTATGGGCCCCGCATAAACATGACCCACGATTTTTTTGCCTTATTAGATATTTTAAAACTGCTCGTTCGCCACCCGAGCGTTGTCAGTGCCGAGCATTCATTCTTCCAAGTGTTACAAAGAGAACTTGAAGAAACCGGTGTAAAAGTTACCTGGTACGAAGGCTTATTGGTTGCTCAAGGCAACCAACCTGAAAGTCGTTATCTCTCCGCCCATATCGACCGCCACGGCCTAATTTGCACCGGCCCCAATGAATTTCAATACGCAGCATTCATAGCGAGCAACCGCGGCGATTTAACCGGCAATTCCGTTTCCGAACAAACCTTCGCAACCATCTCTGAACGCTTTATTCACACCGCCGTACACGCCTATGAACCCTGGTCTGGCGTATACCGGGGCAAAGGTCTAATTACTGCCGTTTACCTCTGCCCACAGCGCGGCAACATGGTATTTGAAGTAAGTGGCTTAGAACATGTAGTGGCGGGCACACCAGTCGCCTTCGCCGATAAAGTCACCCTGCTAGACGGCCGTATCAGCGCCCAGTTAGATAACGTCATCAGCGCTGCTGTATTAATTTATTTGTTTCGCAAGGGTTTCCAGGGCACTGCATTTTTCACCGCACAGGAAGAAGCCGGCCGCAGCTGGCGCTATTTACTGGAATGGTTTCAGCGCTTTTCTCAATCCACGCGGGATTTATTAGTCCTAGATACCAGCCCCTATCCCTCAACTGCAGAAGCCGATGAACAATTATTGGTTTTGCGGCACAAGGACAGCAATGGCGAATTTGACCCAGATACAGTGCGCAAATTAGAAAACGCCTGCCAAATTCTCGGCATCAGTTACGGCTTTAAAGACGAATATATCCAGCGCAAAAATACCCTGCGCCAAGCGGAAGGTAAAAACCCCTTAAGCCTCGGCAGCACCGAACTTGGCCGCATTGTCGCCGCCTCCAACGGCTGGGTCAACGGCGCCACAGTGCAAATCCCTACCACCGGCTACCACACTACCGAAGAAACCGCCTCCGTAGCCTCCATTGGCGCCCTGCTGCAATTACTCGAGCACTATGCCATTCATCAATAAATTCAAAACTTTTACCGACAGCTGGTGGGGATTTTTAATTACCCTTGGGATCGTGTACGGCGGGGTCAAGGGCTTACAAAATTATTGGGGCGGGCAAGATTTTGCGGACACAGGACTGCCCAAAATCACCCTAGCCGAAGGCCTCAAACGCGCCCAAACTGAAAACAAATTCATTGTTGCAGAGTTATCGGCTACCTGGTGCGGCACTTGCCGAACTATGGACCGCACTGTGTTTAGCGATCCGGAAGTTAAGCGGTTTTTAACGGAGAAAGTTATCTATGTGCGGATTGATGAGAAGGATGCGGAGGCGATTTTTTTTACTCAAACATACAACGCTCAGGGTTATCCAACGATTGTATTATTAAATACTCAAGGGGTGCTTCAGCGCCATTTACCACTTACCTATACACCTAATGAATTCTTACAGACGCTTAGATGATCTATGCAAGTAGTAAATGTGTCCATTACGTAATTGCTAAACTGTATTAGCTCAAATCTAAACTGACAGGCAACCTTAAAAAATCGGTAGCTGTCAGATCAAGTTTGAACTAATACAGACTAACGTACGCACCACCGGGGACACACCGGGGACAATAGAACAAACTTCCTACCGAATCAGCGATCCGAAAAATACAACAACCCTGCAAAAATAAATGCAGGGTTATCTATCAACTTCTTAATCTAGCAACCAGCCGGTACTGCTGTAATCTGGGCGACAGTGTTGCGGCAGCTGTTAGGGAAAAATTTGTAGTCTGCAGCAACCGTGGATGCACAACGGCGGACAACACCACTAGAACAGCGAAAAATCGTTACCACCATATCAGCCGTCCCACCGTTCGCCCCTAAGTTTGCCCAATCCAAGGGAATCGTAACCTGAGCATAGTTTCCATTCGCATTAGCTGCTGGAGGAACAACCACAACATCACCATCTATATAATTAGACAAGGTATTAGGATCACCAACAACTATCCCTGCACCCGCCGCATCACAACC
>DAOQGS010000563.1:0-2735 GCA_035338675.1 Cellvibrionaceae bacterium | reverse complement strand
CAGGAGTCCGCAGAGGCTAAATTGCAGGTGATGGCCAGGTAAATGGGGAATAAAAATTTCATTGATGTGCCTGGGGCGCGGTTCATTTTAAGGTTTGATTTCAATCGTTTTGTAGATATGAGTATGACACGGCTTTGGCGCAATTTGTCGGCTTGAGCTGATAATGCTGGGCGCTTTCGCCCAGCTTTGGGTTATGGGTTTTGTGCGTATAGTTTAATTTTTTCTTGGATCTCTAGGCTGTAGGTGATTTTAACGTAGCTTAGAAATTCGTCGCGTAGCATATCTCCAAATGCTTGGCACTCCTCGTTTGTGAAGTAGAATGGTCTGTCAAGCGTTTGCTCAGTTATGTCGAATAGGAAAAATATAACAGCTCGCTCGGAAATGGGGATAAATGTTTGGATTAGTGAGGACCCATTGCCGTCAATGCGCACCAGCTTATTGGTATACCACGGCAGGATATCTTGTTTGGATATTAGTAAATCCTCTGGTGAGGTAAATGTTCTGTAGCGTTTTAATGCTTCCTCCGCGCTAATGTCGGGGTTAAATTTTCGCGATCTATCTAAGGCTGTTTTAGTAAAATACTCAATTGCGAGGCGGCTTAACTCCTCTTTTTTTAGTAAACAGTAAGGGGTTACACCTAGCCAGGATTCAAACTCATCCAGGTCTAGGTTAATCAGCTTCATATCCATAAAAACAGAGGCAACACCCCATTCACCGGCTTCATCCGTAGCTGTGTATCCCCACTCATTCTTGGCGAGTAGCTTGAAGTCGATTGTGGATTGCCAATTGCTGAGCGATTCTTGGCTTGCGAGAACGCTGCGAATATTGGTTGATTGTCCGGGCAAACAAAACTGTAATTGAGCATCCTGCAGATCAAAAGTGATGATGTCGCATTGTTCTAGATTTGGGCCGGAGGCACCATTTGGGTATTTTTTCATCGCCAAGCCGCCATTTTGTTTACGCCTTCGATAAATGTGTTGGTGTTGAACGAGATATTTTTATCTGTTGTGTAAGCGTGATTCTTCCTTGGGTCGAGATATCTCTTTCCCTCTTCCAGTTTGTTTGTGGGCACGTTCGTGTCTTGGTATAGCTGCACCAGAACAAGTGCATAGTTGTCCCCGGAGCCAGATTTTATAACCTTTTCACACAGCGAAAGTCGGCTGTAGGCTAGAGCAACCTTAGATGCGTTAAATTCCGGTAAATGTGTATGGCCAGGATAAATCTTGACAATATCTGCGTGTGAATATTTGCCTTTTTTGGCGTCGATAGCCTGAATTAGGCTGGCTATATTCGTTACCGGATTTTCAAGAACAAATGAAAATTTACTTAATTCTCTAACTTGGGGCAAGGCCGAATGCAACACGTGTGCGCCGTAACCCTCGACGTAAACAGTTACATCCGCACCCGCGTAGCTGTTGAGCACTTTCGCCAATTTTGCGGATACTTGTGTGGATTCCGCCTGAGACCAAGCGCCCATTAACTTAAAATCATTGCCAGATGTATAGAATAGGTTGTATTCCCTGGCAGCTAGACGTGCAAATGAATTTTCGCAGGCAGCGTTAATGTTGTTTGCCAATCCATTGATAAAAAGCGTTCTGTGCGTTAATGCCTCTATTTTCTCAATATCGGCTGTGTATTTCTGGTGCTCAACATAGTAAAGCCCAGAGGTTTTTTGGTCGGACGCAAAACGCTGCCTAAAATTCGTGATATAGACAGAAGGCGTTCGATCCCCCTGGGCTTGGGTGATGGTGTAACACACCGTAAGGCAGCCCACCTCCTTGGTTTTTACTGCAGCATTATCCGTCCCTTGAGCTTGGGTATCTTGGGCTAGGGCGGTGAGTTGCTCTATTTTAAGCACCGCATCTTGCCCCTCCTGAGATTTGGGGTTTACGGCAGTGATAAAGGCAACGGCTAGGTCTTTGTGGATTTTGACGGGTTTGCCTGCGCAGCCGTTGGCGGTTTTGGGGGAGAAATATATGTAATCACTGGGGTTGATGTGAGATAGCGAGGTACTCATGTTGGGTTCCTTTTTTACAGCATTTAATGGGGCAAGTTGGTTGGTAGCGGCAGGCCAGTGGCTGGGCTGACGCTAAACCAACTAATAGTATCTGCCACATCTGGCTTAGGCAAGATTAGGCAAGAATTGGTGAGCCCGATTGTTGAAGTTGCTGGATGGGTCTGCTAAATCGGTTATAAGGCGATTATTGGCCCAAGGGCCGAATTTTTATATGCCTAATTTTGAGCACAAATTTTCGCAGGTTTGTTGTTTTTATGTTTCGATTAGATATGTATTTCCGTCTCAATCAGCAATAAATATATTTTTGCAAAACGTACATTGGGGTGAAGGATTATTTTCTTTGATTGATAGGAGTTGGGCATTGCTGCCCAACCTAATGGATAAATAAATTAAAAACTGGCGCGCCCACTGACGGGGGTTGTGGCGGCGCCCAGTAAATTAAGCACTGTATTGCCTGCAGGGGGCCGCAGCTGGAAGAGCAATTTTGTAACGCCGCCAAAATTTGCATAACACTCATAGGCGGGGAAACTGTCTACCTTGCCTTCAAAAACAACTTCAATACGGCCGGAGTTTGCTGTGCCGTGGCGGGTGAGAATTAACTCGCCGGTATAGTCAATATCGGCGGCCATGCCCACCAATGGGTCTCCTGCTGCGGCATCGAGTTTGCGGTAAAAATGGTAGGAGGTGATGGCGGGGTTAGTTGCGAATTTACAGCGCG
>DAOQGS010000562.1:0-2753 GCA_035338675.1 Cellvibrionaceae bacterium | reverse complement strand
GAGAGTTTTGTCGGCAGCGAGCACCTGAGCCAGTTGATTGGCGAGGCGCAGACGCTGGTCAATAGCGCCATCGCGGGCAGCTAGGGGCTTTTAGCTAACAATACAAGGAGCGTTTTGCCAACCTGGGTAGAAAGTTGCTGGCCTTTTTTCGCCCTGGGCAGGGCCAAAATTGCCCTCCTGCGAAAGGGGTGCGCCATAGGGGTGAGGTGGTAGGTCACCGCGTTGTTTTTGGTTCGCAGCCCGCTGCGCTCCAATAGGCAAAAACCATAGCTAGAACACTATCTCGTCCCACGAAAAATAACACTGAGATCGCGACCACCCGGCAGGCAGGCCTGCCCCCCCTCCACAGCAATATCATTAAATTAAGAATTTGAGCCTATTTTTACCGCTAGAAACCCCCTCCCAGCCTCCCCCTTCAAAGGGGGAGGGGCAGTAAACCTTCAACACAAAGAATATTGGCTGCAGGCTGCTCTGCTCCCTCCCCTTTTCAAGGGGAGGGTGGGGTTTCTGGATGAGAGAAAATTCTCTGGAACAATAGTGCGAAAACACTAACTTAATGACATTGCCCTCGACAGCTGGGGAATTTTAGGCAGTGCAACCTCCAAAAATCCTTCACTGCATGGCATTGCTGCCAACAGCTCTTCTTAAGTCGCCCGCTTCGCCAAGTTTGTGCCCCGCCCCGGCCTGGCTATAATGGCGCCTTTTTCGCCTATGCCCAGTTCGTTATCCCGCCCCTTATTTTCCAGCCCGCGCCTTTTTATGGCCTTGTGTTATGGGCTGCTCGCCTGTTGTTTGGTGAGCCTAAACGGCTGCGTCACCCTGCCCAAATGGGATGCCAGCGCCGCCCGCCAATGGCGCCACGCTATTTATTATGAATACGAAAGCTGGCACAGCAGCATTATTATCCCCGCCCCGCTAGTGGCCAAACACAGCGAACGCTTTGGCCATTTGGCCGCAAAGCGCGAATACTTAGGCTTTGGGTATGGGGACATCAACTACTTTACCGGCCGCGACACTAGCCTGCGCTCCGGCGCTAAAGCCCTCGCCTTTTCAGACGGCCCCGCGCTGCAGGTGCTGGACTATGTGCAAGATCCCTTCGCCAAAATGCCGCCGGATCGCTACGTAAAACTGCTCGTCAACGAAACCCAGTTAAAAAATGTGCTGCGTTATATGGACAACTCAGTTGCCCTGGATGGCAATGGTAGCCCCCGCAGCATCAAAAATGACGAGCCCAATACCGGCTTCTTTTTTGTTGCCCAGGGCCGCTACAGCATGTTCTCTAACTGCAATACCTGGGCGGGGGACGCCTTAAATGCGGCGGGGCTGCCCATCAGCAAAACCTGGGGGCTCACGGCAGGCGGTGTGTACCGGCAGGCCAAAGAACTCGCCCGCGCCCAAGAGCGCCTGTTGGCCCAGCCTTATTAACCTAAACAGTGCAGTTAAACCCGGCTGCACCTTTCACCGGTCCTTGATAAAAACTCCTCAGCTGCACCTACTCACGCAATAGGATGTTTCGAGGCAAGCCTTGTGGTTGCCCTGGCCATAGATCAGTACCTACGGGAGCGCGGGCATCCACAGAGGGCGCCCATACGCCTATGTGCGCGTTAGGCAATCCTTCATTAATAACATTGCTCCCCACCGGCCCTAAATAGAGCTTGCCCAGCAGCTACCTTATTCGCTCACTCATAGGGCAATAATTTAGCCTGCGCATCGAAAAAAAGCGGTTTGCCTTAAAAAAAGTGCTCCTCAATAGTAAAAATTCGCCTCAATAACGCACCAAAAAAAATCAAATACAGTAACCAGCAACGATCTGATGCGTTAAAAAATAATTCACAGCACCCACATCGCCCTTAAAACGAACAAATATTTTTTAGCGTGCACCTAAGACTGGCCGCAAGCGGCCCCATTAGGCGGCCTCAACGGCGCAATTAATTTATAGCTCACTGATATTAAAGAAAAATATTTCAGTGGCACCTCTATTGAATTAGCTTCCCCAGTCACCGAATTTATCTAGGTTTGCTTGCTAACACCTGGATTAACTCGGGTGCGTTGGCAGCCTAAACACACCCGCATTTAATTATCGCCACGAGGATTTACCATGAAGTTCAGCACGTCGCCCCGCCGCCCTTTTTTAAAAAAATTAGCACTTTCCATTGCTGCCTTAGCACTGGCAGGCAATGTGTCGCACGCCAGTGCTGCCGTAGGTAAACCTGAAAAGTGGGAATTAAAATTCGGCTTTATTAAGTTAACCGACATGGTGCCCTTGGCCGTAGCCTATGAAAAAGGCTACTTTGAAGACGAAGGCTTGTTTGTCACCTTAGAGCCTCAAGCCAACTGGAAAGTATTATTCGACCGCGTGGTATCCGGTGAATTAGATGGTGCCCATATGTTGGCACCTATGCCCCTAGGTTCAGCCACTGGCGTTATTACCAAAGCAGAAATCATTTCTCCATTTACACTTTCATATAACGGTGCAGGCATCACCGTTTCCAATGCTGTTTGGGATGAAATGAAAAAAAACGTACCTATGGAAGGTGGCAAACCCAAACACCCCATCAGTGCCGAAGCATTAAAACCCGTTTTAGAGTCCTATAAAAAAGCCGGTAAACAACTGAACTTGGGCATGACATTTCCGGTGGGCACTCACAATTATTTATTGCGTTATTGGTTAGCAGCCGGTGGTGTAAACCCCGGTTTGTACAGTGCATCGGACGCCAGCGGCACAGCTGGTGCCCAGGCAATGTTATCTGTTG
>DAOQGS010000561.1:0-2778 GCA_035338675.1 Cellvibrionaceae bacterium | reverse complement strand
CGGTAAGCAAGCACCGCCTCAAGCCCAGAATTGGCAGTAGCAACTACTGAAAAATAGGTACCATCGGCACCGCGCTCGATCTTGCGGCGGATTACATTAGAATCATCCACCACCATCATGGTAAAGGTTTTATTAAGCTTCAATAGACTATTCATAACCTAGGCTGCCGCTCGCTCAGTTTGCATCTTTGGGAGAGTCACCACAAATTGGCAGGCCTTGCCTTTGCGGCTGTTAAGCCGAATATTGCCCTTCATATATTGAATACGCGAGACAATTACATCCATACCCACACCCCGGCCGGCATCATCTGTTAAGTCATCAGCGGTGGAAAACCCCGCTTTAAAAATCAACCCCACCAATTGTTTTTGGCTCCAATGTTTGAGCTCTTCGTCTGTGCCTAGCCCAAGGCTTAGTGCTTTGTTCCGAATTTTCTCGTAGTCCACACCGGCGCCATCATCCCGCACATTAACCTCTAATGTGCCATCCTGCAGTTGAATTAAACTTAAATCGATGCGCCCTACTTCCGGCTTATTATTTAGGCGACGAATTTCTGGCTTTTCAATACCATGAATAACCGCATTGCGAATAAACTGCAGGCACATGTCATTAATTAAGCGGGATTGTTCGGGCGCCAATTCTAACTCATTAAAACCCGTCAAATGCACGGCCACCTTTTTATCGTGTCGCTGGGCTAACAACTGAGCCATCTCCTGCAAATGGTGCCAACGGCCGGTTGAATTATTCGGCTTTTGCACTGAGTTTGGTGCAAGTAATGTAAGGCTTGCTACCTTCTCTGCCAGCGCCTGAATGCTTTCCATATAGGCAATTAATTTTTCTAACAGTACTACCGGTGCCAATAAATCTGTGCCCGTAAGCATTGGCTGCCCCAATAATTGTTTAATGCTGGACTCCATCTCGTGAGCAAGGCCAACCACCGTAGCCAGGCTTAAACTTGCCGCTTCAGCTTTGAAATTATGCACCTCAACAAATACATCCTTAAGTTTACGCTCTAGGGCGTGGGTAGTTTTATCCTGTATTTTGAATAATTCATTAATTCTGCCTAAGGTATCAAAAGCATTCTGAATAAAGACTTTAAGCACATGCGGATTGGCATGCAGGATGCCCGTTAACATCTCAATTTGCTGGGCATTCTCTGCCTTAGACTCGTCCAACTCTTTACTTAAAAGCACTTCCCGAGTGATATCGGTCACCGTAACGAGCACCTGCTTTATAGTGTCTTCAGTCATCACTCTACGAAAATCAAAATGCATATATTTTGTTGTATAACCCCCTTCATCCTCTGCAATGTTAATTTCGACACGCTTAAGCGGGTTTAAATCTCCAATGAGGTTAGACTTAACATTTTTGCGAAACAGCAGGCTGATAAACCGCTGAGCGGTTTCAAGATCATCAGGCTTAATTCGATCCCGTAAGAAATCGCTGAACAAACAGTTACCTATATTCACATCCTGTTGGCCATGAAAAAACATCTCATGTAACTTGGCCGAATACTGCGTGCCGATACGCAGGTCTTTATCCAGCAAAAAAAGTCCTTCATTCACTGTTTCTAGAATATTGGTAGTCTCCTCTCTGGCTGACTCAAGGGCTTTATCGCTAAGGCGCAAGTGACCAAGAAAATGGCGCAAAATCAGAATAAAGTTAGCTACTGCTAAAAAAATTGCAATTAATTGAATTGTGCGCAGCTGATTCGCTTTTGCACTCGCCACACGTTCAATGTCTTGGGTCAACAGGTTCATGTAATTTAGTAAATTCGCATTATTGCTACGGGCAAATGCCACTGCAGCGGCCACACTGGGCACTAGGGCTTCTGAACTGGTAGCTTTATTAATGGCGCTTACCAAAGGGCTGTAACTGCGCCACAGCTCTTTAGCGGCCAACAACGCATCTCGCCCTGCCCCTGGGCCCACGGCCTCTAATCGCTGGGGCTCGCCAGATGAACCTTTTGCCATGCCACCCTCATCTAAAGCCAGGAGGGTTTCTTCAAACATTTGTGCGCTCAAAGCAAGTTCCGCCAATTGGCTTTTGGGGAACTGCCCCTCAGCCAAGGATTGATCTACCTCATAAAGGCTTTTAACCATGCGCTGGGATAACATTCGCTGGCGCCCAGCCAGGTTTATGGTTTTAGCATCATTGGCAATTTGAAACGAGGTGTAGAAATTGACCATCAACACCGTTGCATCCAGAAGTAAGAACAAGGCGATCGAAACCACAAGGGTTTTATATTTACCAAACAAGTGTGCTAACACAGGCAATTCCTCAGCGTATCCTCGGTGACCATCAGCTGACGGTGGCACCTAAAACCTTGTCTTGATCACCATTCACAATAATCAAGCAAGCAAGCAAAAAACTCAATGTTAGGTATAGCTAAGGAATTTATATTTATTTAGATAAATTTGATCCAAGCCTTGGGGTTACTGTGCACAATATTTATTTTTTATATGCAGATTTTCAATTCTCTTGACGCCATATAACTAAGCATCCAGAGCGCACACCTAGCGCATAAATTAATCGCAAGAAAATCTAACCAACGCTGATTCGTCATAAATTTCGCATGAATTAAATAAGTGCGTGGTCGATTTTCCCTGCACCGAATTGCGGCAAACTGTAACTTTAATTGTCTTTTTGCTTGGCTCAATTTGTTTTAATACATGGCGGCTTTCGTTCTGTAGCAAACCTAACAATTTCTCTGGACCCTAAAAAAGTCTGATGTGGTGTAGGTATCAGTTTGAGCCTTTGTCTATAAATCTGGCCCAGTAG
>DAOQGS010000560.1:0-2778 GCA_035338675.1 Cellvibrionaceae bacterium | reverse complement strand
GCCAAATTTAACGCCGCCAGAGCTAGCAAGGTAGTATTTCAACAAGCTGTTAAAGCCTAACCGCGTTTTTGGCATACACAGGTTACGCCGGTAATTACTGCCGCATTTTTCCCATTACATCTACAGCCCTTTTGCAAGGAGAATTTATGCAAACGCAACGGCCCTGTACTGAAGCTCAGTTCACCACTTTCGATCAGCAACCCTTGTTTTACCGCCATTGGCCCGCCACCCAACCTAAGCGCGGTTGCCTGGTGTTATTTCACCGCGGCCACGAACACTCCGCCCGCATTGGCCATTTGGTCGATGAACTGAATGTGCCGGATATGGATATTTTTGCCTGGGATGCACGGGGCCACGGTAAATCCCCTGGCCCGCGCGGTTATTCCCCCAGTTTTGCCGCTTCAGTGCGGGATGTAGACACCTTTATTGATCATATCCACAGCCAACACGGCTTTGCCTACCGGGATATAGCAGTATTGGGACAAAGTGTGGGGGCTGTATTGGTGGCTACTTGGGTGCACGATTACGCGCCGAATATTCGCTGCCAAATTCTTGCCTCCCCTGCCTTTGATATTAAATTGTATGTGCCGTTTGCACGCGCAGGCTTAAGCCTTTTGCACAAATGCATCGGCAATTTTTTTGTGAATAGCTACGTTAAACCCAGCTATTTAACCCACGATGTGGAGCGGCAAAAATCCTACGCGACGGACCCATTAATTGCCCGCGCCATTTCCGTGAATGTGTTGTTGGATCTGTATGCCACTGCCGAGCGCATAGTGGCGGACGCACAAGCGATTACCCTGCCCACGCAATTATTAATTTCCGGCGCCGATTGGGTCGTGCATACAAAACCCCAGCAGGCGTTTTTTCAACGCCTAGGCTCCACGGTTAAAGAGCAACATGTGTTGGAGGGGTTTTATCACGACACCCTCGGCGAGCGCGACCGCTCCGGCGCAGTGGCGAAGGTGCGCACGTTTATCGAGCGGCAATTTAGCGCCCCGGCACCAGAGGTTTGCCTGCTGGATGCGGATAAATCCGGCGCGTCTTTTGATGAAGCCCAGCGCCTTGCCAAGCCCCTAAGCCCTATGAGCCCCAAGGGGCTGTTTTGGGCCGTGGCGCGGCTGAATATGCGCCTGGGCGCCCTGCTGTCAGATGGTATTAAACTGGGCCAAACCACCGGCTTTGATTCGGGCAGCACCTTAGATTATGTCTACCGCAACACCCCGGCAGGGGCAGGCCCCATCGGCCGCCTGGTGGATGCGCAGTATTTAAATGCCATCGGCTGACGGGGCATCCGCCAACGCAAGGTACACTTAGAAGAGTTACTGCAGCTGGCCATGGGGGAGTTGAAACAGGCCGGGCGGCCCGTGCGGATTTTGGACATAGCCGCAGGCCACGGCCGCTATGTATTAGAGGCCCTCACCCAGGGTGAATTACCCGCATCCATAGTGCTGCGGGACTATAGCCCCCTCAACCAAACCTCCGGCAGTGCTCTGATTCAAGCTAAGGGCTTAGGCGCTATCGCCCGCTTTGATTTGGGCGATGCCTTTGACCGAGCCAGTATTGCCGGGGTTAACCCTAAGCCCACACTCGGCATAGTCTCCGGCCTGTATGAGTTATTCCCCAGCAACGAGATGATCCGCACCTCCCTGGCGGGCATGGCCGATGCGGTGGAGCCCGGCGGGTATTTGATCTATACCGGGCAGCCCTGGCACCCACAGTTGGAGTTTATCGCCCGCGCCCTCACCAGCCACAGAGGCGGCGAGGCCTGGGTGATGCGCAGGCGCAGCCAGGTGGAGATGGATCAATTAGTGGCCGCTGCTGGCTTTGAAAAAATCACCCAGCGCATCGATGAATGGGGCATTTTTACCGTGTCCCTGGCCCGCAGGCGCGGCGCCTAGGGGGTATTGATGCGGATGTTTACGGGCCCCATTGAACGGGTAGAAGCCACCGCTGGCGGCATACTTTGGGGCCGCAGCCTGTTGTGGCTGGCGTTTTTGGGGCCGTTTTTTTTCATCACCTATGGCATGTGCAACCTGCTGGCGAAGCAGCGCGGCATTACCGCGAGCATAGCCTTCAGCTGGGAGCACAGCATCCCCGTTATCCCCTGGACCGTAATTCCCTACTGGAGTATCGACCTGCTCTACGGCCTGTCCTTTATGCTCTGCCGGGGCGCACGCCAAGTGGATCGCCACGCCCTGCGGCTGTTGACAGCACAGCTGATTTCCATCGCCTTTTTTATCAGCCTGCCCCTGCGTTTTAGCTTTGAGCGCCCGGTGGTGGAGGGCTTCTTCGGGCCGTTTTTTAAAGTGCTCACCGGCATGGACGAGCCCTACAACCAGGCACCATCCCTGCACATCAGCCTGCTGATTATCATCTGGGCCCAGTTGTGCAAACTGCCCGCCCCCTGGCGTTGGGGCGCGCATATTTGGTGTGGGCTGATTGCCCTTTCGGTACTCACCACCCATCAGCATCACTTTTTTGACCTACCCAGCGGGGCTGCGGTGGGCTTGTTGTGCCTGTGGCTATGGCCTGAGCGCACCGCCTGCCCCTTAAGTCTCATTCGCCAACATCAGTCTGTCCCTGGGTTAGCAGGGCTTTACGCCTGCAGTGCCTTGGCTGCCTGCCTACTTGCCGCAGGGTTTGGCGGTTGGGCCTGGTGGCTGCTGTGGCCAGCCATTGCCCTTGCCCTGCTAGCGGGCATGTATGGCGCTTGGGGAGCGGCAGGCTTTCAGAAGTACGCGGGCCAGCGCAGCCTGGCAGTTGAGGTATTGCTAC
>DAOQGS010000559.1:0-2780 GCA_035338675.1 Cellvibrionaceae bacterium | reverse complement strand
CGCCGCAGTGGATATGGAAGTGGTGATCGACCGTACCACTACCGTGCGCAAGACCCTCGAAGATATTGAACACACACTACTGGTTGCGCTGCTGTTAGTGGTCTTGGTGACCTACGCGTTTTTGCGCGACCTGCGCGCCACCCTTATTCCCACCATCGCCATACCAGTCACCTTGTCGGCCACCTTGGTAGTGATTTACTTCTGCGGTTTTAGCTTGAATAACTTATCCCTCATGGCGGTAATTATTGCCACCAGCTTTGTAGTGGACGATGCCATTGTGGTGGTGGAGAACGCCAGCCACCACATTCAAAAGGGCCTAACACCCGTAGCCGCCGCCCTGCAGAGTCTGCGCGAGCAGGGCTTTACCCTGTTGACCATGAACCTAGCCCTGGTGGCAGTATTCATTCCACTCATTTTTATGGGTGGCGCACTCGGGCGGCTGTTTCGGGAGTTTTCCGTCACCCTCACCGCCGCGGTGTTTATCTCCCTATTGGTTACCCTCATCAGCACCCCTATGCTCTGTGCCCGCCTGCTCAAACCCGCCAGGCAGAACAGCCCCGTCGCCAGTCTAGGGGCGCGATTTACCGGTGTGTACGGTAAGAGTGTTAAAGCCTGCCTGCGGCGCCGAGGCTTTGTCATGCTGGCGTTTATCGCCTCAATTGGCCTCAGCCTGCACCTATACAGTCTGATTCCAAAAGGGTTTTTCCCGCAGCAGGATACTGGCCGCTTAAACGGCCAGATTGTCACCGAGCAGAGTATTTCCTTTACCGAAGCCCGTAAGCGAATCGCCCAGTTGATGGCCATAGTGGGCCAAGACCCAGCTATAGACGCCTACTACGAATTCACCGGTGGCCGCGGTGGCGGCACTTCTAACACCGGCTCCTTTTACGCGCGCCTCAAACCCATGGACGAGCGCCGGGTAAGCGCCCAAGCAGTGGCCAACCGCCTGCGCGGCAAACTTGCCCAAGTACCCGGCGCCAATTTATTTGTCAGCCCGCCCCAGGACCTCAATTTCGGCGCCCGTATCAGCTCCGGCGCTTATCAATACAGCCTGCTATCGGACAATGTGGATGACCTGCGGCAATGGGCACCCAAGGTACGGGCAGCTCTGAGCAAATTGCCAGAGCTCACCGACCTCAATTCAGACTATCAAGACCGCGGCCTGCAGCTGTATTTACAGATTGATAAAGACGCCGCCGCGCGCCTGCAAGTGGCCACCAACCAGATTGACGCGGCCCTTAACAATGCCTTTGGGCAGCGCGTTGTAACCACCCTCTACGAGCCACTTAACCAGTATTTTGTGGTGGTGAACCTGGCCCAAGCCTTCACGCAAACGCCTGCGGCACTCGAGCAAATCTATGTGCCTAACAAGCAGCAACAGTTAATTCCTCTGGCGAGCTTCGCCCGTTGGGAAACGCGCAACCTGCCCCTTAGCATCAACCACCAGGAGCAATTTGCCGCGGTGACCCTGTCGTTTAATTTGGCCGCTAATGTCTCCTTGGATCAGGCTGCCGCTGCCATTGAGCGCACCTTTAACGCGCTACAGCCGCCAGCCAACCTCAGCGGCCGCTTTACCGGCACCGCGAAGATATTCCAGCAATCCCTCGCCAGCCAACCCTGGTTAATCCTCTGCGCGCTGCTGGCGGTGTATATCCTGCTGGGGATTTTGTACGAGAGCACCCTCCACCCACTGACCATCCTCTCCAGCCTTCCGGCAGCTGGCTTGGGAGCCCTGGTTGCCTTAAAAATTACCGGTACGGAATTTACCCTGATTGCCTTGATCGGCATTATTCTGGTGATCGGCATAGTGTTGAAAAACGCCATCATCATGATCAATTGCGCCTTGCAATTGGAGCAGCAGGGAACTTTAACCAGCCAGCAGGCCATCCACCAAGCCTGTCTGCTGCGCCTACGGCCTATTTCCATGACCAGTATCGCGGCAATTCTCGGCGCCCTGCCCTTAGCCCTAGGTGCTGGCGACGGTGCCGAAATTCGCCAGCCCCTGGGGGTTGCGATTGTCGGTGGATTAATCGTCGGCCAGTGCCTAACCCTCTACACCACCCCGGTGATTTACACCTATTTGCAGAATTTGCGTAAACGTTTTGCGCAGGTGAGCTTCAACCCCGGCCTGATTAAAAACGCCTAAAACACAAAAACCCCAGCGCAAAGTATTAAAACTGTCGCTGGGGTTTTTATTCAGCTGATGTAATTTGATTTGTAGCCTGTATGCACTGCGAAATCCAGGTTTTATTGGCTCTAAAACGCCACAGCTGTGCGCAGCGATAACCGCCTTGCTACGAAGAACCCTTCAAAATAAGGCATTTTCTGAAATTCCCGGTATTCTGCTCCCTCCCCTTTTTAAGGGGAGGGCTGGGGTGGGGTTTCTTCCCACGCAGAGCATGGAACCGCCTACCTGATCAGCTCCATAAAAATTTACCTGCCCCCTATGTATTTTCTTTTGAGCGTGGGAACGAGAAACGTTGAGTATTTTGATCTGTTTTTCATGACAATTTTTCACTGCCAGAAACCCCCACCCAGCCTCCCCCTTGAAAAGGGGGAGGAGCAAAAACCCTTCAAACAAAGCACTTTGCTGGAGTTCCAGGCATTTTGCTCCCTCCCCTTTTCACACATTGCAGGAGCAATGCGCACAGCGAAGCTGCCTTTAAGGCAAATCACAGGGAAGTGATTTGTGCACGGGAGGGTTGGGGTGGGGTCTCTCGCCGAGTATGAATTACCGAAAAAACCGGAAAATATTCTCAAGGATCAACAAATGGCCAATA
>DAOQGS010000558.1:0-2787 GCA_035338675.1 Cellvibrionaceae bacterium | reverse complement strand
TGCCAAATTCAACGCCGCCAGGGCGAGTAAGGTAATTTTTCAGAGGTTCCCTAGACTTTTTGTATTGGAAATTACTCCGGGGTAGGCATAATTAGTTTGAATGTTTAAGGAGCCGCTAAAAAGTGCAGGCGGCGAAGCACCGGCTAGGCGAATTTGTCTGGCAGCCCTCCTGCAGATGCGGGCGATGATTACATTTGGCCACTATTGGAGAATAAATTATAAATTTCGCCCCGCTATTTACCTATTGCTTCATATCTGAACTATTTATTGCACCAGATCGTCTATAAAAGCTAGAATTGGCTGCTAGGTATACTGCCCACAGACTACTGACTCACTTTGATTCAGCAGCTTGCTTAACCAAAGTTTTTCTGCGATCCCGCCAATGCCCAAATCCATAACACGACTAAAATCCAGCCCTATCCTCGGCATTATGCTAGGCGTTTTTTACGGGCTCACCTTACGTATCACCTTTGACTGGAAATTAGTGCATGGGTTTTTAGAGATCATCTCTTTTGCTTTTTTAATTAATGCACCTTTTGTGGTGGGGGCCATTGCGGTGTTTTTTATGCCGAGGGAGAAACCGCCCATCATCTGGCAACAACTTATGGTTGCAAACATTGCTATGACATTTTTTCTCCTAGCGATGTTTATTCTGGTTTTAGAGGGCTTAATTTGTATTGTGCTGGTAGCGCCAGTATTTTTCGTTGCTGCAAGCCTTGGCGGACTAGCAATGGGGGTAGTAATTAAATATTTCGATAGAGCAGGCCCCACACTTAACTGCCTTGTGCTGTTACCCTTTTTGCTGGGCGCCTATGAAAGCCAACTACCCAGCAGCCAAACTACTGGAAAAGTGGCAAATAGCGTCTTAGTTAATGCTCCAGCAGAACAGGTTTTTAACCAAATTGCGACGGTTAAGGATATACAGCCGGAGGAATTAGGGTTTTCATTTATGCATGCTATAGGGCTGCCGCGCCCTCTGGAAGCAAATATGAGCGGCACCGGGGTAGGAGCGGTGCGCTTATCAAAATGGGAACAAGGCGTTAGTTTTAAAGAGCGCATTACCTACTGGCAGGCGCCCACTCGAATGTATTATGAATTTGATATTCCGGCAGGGTCAGTACCACGAGAAGCACTGGATCAACACGTGGAACTAGGCGGCAAATATTTTACCGTTACCCAGGGCGGTTATGACATTGAAGCAATCAATGCCCACCAATCGCGCCTTACATTGCACACGGTGTATGTCAACAAATCCAATTTGCAACTCTACGGCAATACCTGGAGCACGATAGCATTGGCGGATTTTCACCATTCTATTTTGCAGCTGATTAAGCGCCGCGCGGAAAAAACTTAGGAACCTCTGAAAAATATAGGCGGCGAAGCGCTGGCTAAGCGAATTTACCCATAAAAGCGGAGTTTACACGCAATAAATGAGCATTTTTTGGTAAATTCAACGACGCCAGAGCGAGCGAGGTAATTTTCAGAGGTTCCTCAGCTCGAAAATGAGGCGCCGAGCATGGCGCCCCTTGTTATATTCTGGCAATCTGCCGCACCCTATCGAGCATTACTCAACAACATGTGTTCTCTAGGCAATTATCCTCATCTGTGCATTACACGCGCCGAAAGGGCTTAACGTCTTAAAGCGCATTAACACTTAAACACTATTATTACTTATGGAGAAACCTCATGGGCTTTGGTATTAAAACAAAAGAATTAAATGGTAGCCGCATTCAAAATGGTCTATGCAGCCAGTGCAGTGCCGAGGCGGTTTATAATGCTGGCAGTATTAAGCTGTTGCATTTTTGGGGCATACCCTTGGTGCCGATTTATGCATCTGCCAAAGTGCGCTGCGCGAATTGCGGCAGTCTAGTCAAACTTAAACAGGCCACAGCCGAGGCAAAGGCCAATGCATCGTCGCTAATTACACCCCTCACACTTATTAAATCCGCCTGGGGGCTTGCGGTGGCGGTGGTGGCGATTGCTGGGTTGCTGGCGCTGGGATTTATAAGTAAAGAGCAAGAGCAAAAAGATTTGGCCGCCCCCATGGCTGGGGATATTTACATCGTCAAAATGGCCTCGTTTATATCGGATTATCAGCAAGCCACTACCTATCCCTATGGAGTGCTGAAAATCAGCTCGGTGGAGGGGACAAAAGTTCACTTTTTAATTAGTAAACAGGCGTACGGCAATATGAAAAGCGCCCGTAAATCGCTCTCCTCTGACGGCCATAATAGCGATTTTTACAGCGATCAATCATTAGATGCCGATTTGGCAAGCCTTAAGACCCAGTATGAGAGCGGTGCAATTAAAGATATTCGCCGCTAACCACCTGGCGTAAATAACCCTTGGCGCTGCTTTATAGCGAGCCAAGGGGTTATTTTAATTGCCCTGCAATCCATGCACAATTAACCCGATTTTTCTCTTAAAGCTCGCTTCAGCAAAGAATTCAGCAGGCTTGTAACCGTATTTACATAACAGGCTGCTGAGCGGTTTTGGCGGCAACCTCTGCCATGACATCACTTAAATACTCCGCATCCCGCCCCACATGATAAAAGCGCCCTGAGCCCCAGGTGTGCATCCAATTTAAACCGAGAAAATACAAGCCCTCTACATCGGTCACGCCGCGCTTTTGTTGCGGATAACCCTCCGCTAAAACCGGCAATTTAATCCACTCAAAGCGCATATTAAATCCGGTACACCAGACCACCGCTTGAATGCCGCTTGCGGCCAAATCTAAATGATCCACCAGCGGCGGTAAATAAGTGCTGTGGATATTGGTATCGGCGG
>DAOQGS010000557.1:0-2789 GCA_035338675.1 Cellvibrionaceae bacterium | reverse complement strand
CAATTTACTGCAGGCGACGCTTAAAGCACTGGAAACCTTCGGCAACGTCAGCATTATGTCCAGCCCCAAGGTGATGGCGCTGAACAATCAAACGGCGCTGTTAAAAGTGGTGGACAACCTGGTGTATTTCACCGTGGACGTCAACATCGACACCGCCAGCACGGCGGTGGCGGGGGCTTCCCGCACTGTGACCTACCAAACCAAAGTGAACACCGTGCCGGTGGGGTTTGTGATGAGCGTGACGCCCTATATCAATGAACAGGGCGCGGTGACCTTAAATGTGCGGCCGACTATTTCGCGGGTTATCAGCCAGGTGCGCGACCCCAATCCCTCTCTAGCCGAAGCGAATGTGGTCAGTGAAATTCCGGTGATTCAGGTGCGGGAGGTGGAATCTGTGCTGAAGGTGAATTCCGGTGATATAGCGGTTATAGGCGGCTTGATGCAGGATGAAACCAACAATGCCAAAACCGGCATTCCGGTATTAGGCAAATTGCCGGGCATAGGCGCTGCGTTTCGCTATCAGGATGACAAAACGGTGAAGACCGAATTGGTGATTTTTATTCGGCCTATGGTGGTGCAGCACGCGAGTTTAACCAGCGATTTGCGCGCTTATAAGGAGTATCTGCCCAGCCGCGCAAACCCAGCACCCGCCGGGCAACCGCCAGCTGCTGGCCGGGAGTGATGGCCTGTGAGCCTGCTATTGGATGCGCTGAAAAAGGCTGCTCTGGAGAAACAGCGCAGATCCCAAGATGTGGACGTATCGGCCGCTGAACCAACCTTGGCGGCACCCGAGTCAGCTGTGCCGGATCCAGCCGCCAACACCACACGCGCCGCTGGCGTCAGCCTCCTGGCGAACTGGTTGGAACCGAAACAGGCGAGCGTCGGTTTTGCTGAAGGACTAGAGGCCACCTGGGTTGAGCCCATAAAGCCTGCGGCTGCGGCATCCCACCCACGCGACCTACCCGCACACACACCTGGGCCAGTCTCCTTGGCGCACGCAGAAACGGCAACGCAGGCGGAAGCGGAAACGCAGGCAGAAACGGCAACGCAGGCAGAAGCGGCAACGCAGGCAGAAGCGGAAACAGCGGCAGAAGCGGAAACGGTTGCCTGCTCCGCCCACCTGCCGCCCCTCGACGCCGACAGCGGAAGCTGCCGTGCGGAGCCGCAGGACGCCACTGCCGAGTGCGATTTTATCGATATTAGCGACTTAGACTTCGCCGCCTTAGTGGGTTTTCAGGCCCATGTGAGCGAGGCGCCCAGTGCACAGGTCGCAGCGGCCCATCAAGTGGAGATTGCGGCGGCTGATACAGGTGCCCAAGCGGAGCCCGCACTAGCGCAACCCCTTCAGGCGTTACCGCTTCAAACTGCCGCTTCTGAACCCGAACCCGAACCCGAACCCGAACCCGAACCCGAACCCGAACCCGAACCTGAATCCGAGCCGAGTGCCCAGTTGGCGGCTGCTGAACCCGGCCCGGTTGCCCCCGCCCATTACACACCACACAGCGGCAAACAGGCCCTTGCCGAGTTGTTACACAACAGTCAGCGGGCAGCCAAGCGCAGCCGTCAGCGCCTGCTGCACCTATATGGAATCCTCGTGGCCAGCGCTGCTGGCCTGGTGGGTTTTTATTATTACGCGCTGCAAGTGGCGAACCCCGCAGTGCCTGCCGTTGCCCTTGCCACTGCGGTTGCGCCGATTGCAGGGGGCGAGCCGCAGGCTGCTGAGCACACCCCGAGCACAGCATCCGAGGCGCGAGCCTCAGAGCCTGCAGCTGCGGCGCCATTGAATCCAGCGGTTGCAGACACACTACCGAAAAATGCCGAGCCTGCAGGCGCGCCCCCCCAACCGGCGGCAGCGCAGTTGGCAACACCGGCTAAGCCCGCAGCAACTGCACCTGAGCCGGTGGTTGCCCCATCCCAGGAGGAAGCTGGTGCAGCGCAGACCCTCACCCCAGTAGATGTACCCATTCGCACTGGGGTCACCGCCGTGCTGGCCTTTCACCCAGCCGCCCTAGATGAGCTGGCGGCAGCGGTTGAGCGCGGCTATACCGCCTATAACGCGGGGGATTTTGTAACTGCGGCGGCGGCCTACCAAAGTGCCTTGCAGCAGGACCCCTACCAGCGCGATGCGCTCTTAGGGGCCGCCGCCGTTGCCCTGCAGCAGGGGCGTACGGATGAGGCTTTGAACTATTACCAACGGCAGCTAGCCCGGGCGCCTAAAGACGATTTTGCCCTGGCCGGGCTGCTGGCTATAGGTGCCCAGGCGGGCGCCGATCCGCAGTTAGATGCCCAGTTGAGCCGCCTGATTGCCGCCTATCCCCAGGCCGCCCATCTGCACTACTTACAGGGCACGCTGTACGCCCAGCGCCAGCAGTGGGGAGCGGCCCAATTGGCGCTATTGGCGGCATGGCAGAGGGATAATGGCAATGCGGATATCGCCTGCAACCTCGCCATTGCCTTTGACCATCTGCAACAACCCCAGGAGGCGGTGCAGTTTTATCGCCAGGCGCTGCGCCTGGCCAACGGGCAGGCGGTGAATTTTGCCCCTGCCGCGATTCGCACTCGGTTGAGCGAACTGGAAGGGGCTGTGGTTGAGGAGCGGCGCAGGCGATGAGTGAACAGAGCAAGGGCATAGATGGCGCCGACGCCAAGCGCGCCGCGCCGAAAAAACGCCTCGGCGATGTGCTGATCGACAAGGGGCTGGTCAGCCCCGATCAGGTCACCATCGCCATTACCGAACAGAAAAAAACCGGCAAAGCCTTGGGTAATACCCTGGTGGATTTGGGCTTTGT
>DAOQGS010000556.1:0-2802 GCA_035338675.1 Cellvibrionaceae bacterium | reverse complement strand
CTTCGCTGCCCACCGGTGCAGCTTAACCTGCCGCCCCCGCAGGGCCGCCGCGCGCACGCTCGGCCCAGGGCGGGCTGCGCACTTTTCTTAGGAGATGGTAATGCCTAGGCCCGATATTCACGTATTCATTTGTTCCCAACAACGCCCCGCTGGTCACCCCCGTGGCAGCTGCGGCGAGAAGGGCGCGGCGGCACTGATGCCCGCCTTTTCGCAAAGTTTAATCAAGCACAACCTGGTCAATAAGGTCTCCCTGGTGGCTACCGGCTGCCTCGGCCCCTGTCAGGTGGGAGCCAGTGTGCTGGTGTTCCCCGGTGCCCACCTCTACGCCAACGTCAAAGAGGGTGATGTGGAAACCATTATTCAAGAGCACTTGGTTGGCGGCGCCCCTGTGGCGGCCAAACTTGCTCCGGCGGAAATCTGGTGAGCCCTATGGAAGCCCAATTACAGCAGCGGGTGCAGGCCGAGCAGGACACCATCGCCGCCGTGGAGGCGCGCCTGCGGGCGGAGCTTGCCCGCTACGGATTTTTAACCCAGATGGCCGTATTGGGGCAGGGCATGCACAACCAACAATTGCGCATCGATGACTTCGACGGCAACCAAAGCCTCTACGCTGAGTGGCAGAACGCCGAAGGCCACTGCCTGGGCAGCCTGTTGATCCACGGCACCGGCCAGGTTTATGCGGAGCTGGATGTATTGCAGGATCACCCTACGGATCGCAAATGGTATGTGGAGTCGGTGACCTGTTGGGGTACTGCCGCCGCCTTAGACTGCGAGCTGGGCCTATTGCCCGCGCTTGTGGACTAACCCGTTAAACGCGCCCATGTACAGGCTTCTCTACCCCCAGTTACTTAGTCTCGCTGAGCAGCCCGCCCAGGTGAGCAAAGTGATTCTGGGCCTGAATTGGACCCTGGCGGAAGTCAGCATCGAGGGGGCCAAAAGTGTGGGCCTGAGCTTTAGCCCCCAGGACGCCCCGAGGATTCTGACCTGGCCGGGCACATTGGTGGGTAAAAATACTGCGGAACTCGCCCCTTGGCTCAAACATTGGGACCCCTGTGAAGCGGCGGTGGGCGCCGCCGTGACCAATGCGGTAATCAACCACCGCTCGGTGAGCCTAAGCCAGGCTCAGCTTCTGCCCGCAGTCCCCCATATCCCGCCCCATTTGGCGGTCTTCGCCCATTTTGCCCCCAGCGTACAAGGGGCTAAGGTGGTAGTGATCGGCAGTTACCCAGGCCTTGAAGCCAGTGGATTGCTGGGGGATTTCACCTGTATCGAGCGCCGGGTGCGCCCTGGCGATCTGCCGGATACGGCGGCGGAATTTATTCTGCCTGAGGCCGACTGGGTGTTTATCACCGCCAGCAGCATCGCCAATAAAACCCTGCCGCGCCTGTTGGCCCTTGCGGCCCAGGCCCGCGTGGTATTAATGGGGCCAAGTGTGCCCTGGCTTGCCAACTGGCAAGACTATGGGGTGGATTATGTGGCGGGCGTCGCCATCAAAGACCCCGCCGCCCTGGCGCAAACCCTGATGGAAGGCGGCGGCACCCGCATTTTTAGCCAGGGGGTGGGTTATTGCGTGTATGCCACCGGGCGGATGCGGGAAGCATTTTAAAATTCCCCTCCTCTAGAGGTAATGTCGTTAAGTTAATGGAACCTGTAGGGGCAACCCTCGTGGTTGCCCTGTGTGCTCCGGCTACCGCGCATGAATCACGCAGGCTTGGGCACCCACAAGGGGCGCCCCTACGACTACTCTCGACCCCGTTTCTTGATGGAAGTGATTGCCTTTGAAATGCGGCGTGCCGCTTACAAGGTGAGTATCACTTCGGCAATTTACCCACTGTTCTTACACCAAAACTGATCCAGCTCCTCCAGGCTGCCATTAAATTGGTCTCGGTCGCAGCGGCCTATGCCGTCGAGGCTGTGGGGCTCGGGGCCAAAGGCGCCGTCGGTGTATTGCCAGAGGGTCCAGCGGGGCCAGATTTTTGGCACCAGCGGCGCCTGGCTGTACTGAGCAATCCACAGCCAGCACTTGGCTAACTCGGTTTGCGAAGGGTTGGTGATGCCCGCTTTGGTCAGGGCCTCTTTGATGGTGTGGCCTGAGTAGAGACCGGGGTAGCGGCCGGTCAGGGTATTGATGTGGTCAACAAAATGCTCAGCCTCATCCAGGCTCATATCATGGCCCTGGGGGTTGCCTTCAAAATCCAGCACCAATAGCGAATCGGCGCCAGCGGTGGCCACCAAATACTCCGCCTGGGCGATGGCATCCCCCGCCACCCCAAAATGATAGGCCCCCACTTTAATGCCCGCTTTCACAGCGTTGCTTCGGTTGGCGGTAAAGGTAGGGTCTTTGTATTTCGTGCCCTGGGTGGCCTTGTGAATAATGCCGTAAATACCGGCATTTTTTATTTTGCTGAAACTTGCGACTTTATTGTGGTGGGATATATCAATGACGCTGTTAATCATGGGCAAGGCCTCCGCTGGGGTGGGGCAGATGATTGTTGAGGTGCGCTAATAGACAGTTGAGTAGCCGACGAATTATTTGCTAAAAACCAGTTGTAATTCGCTGCGGAAATTCACTTTAGGCTTTGCTAACAAATGGGTCAATCGTGAATATTCACCAGGATTTTTGGCATGTAGTGTTCATTGTTGGAAGGTGTATAACACGCGGCTATTACCCCGGTATTAAATGCCGCTGGCTTAATAAGCTTTAAAAAAGCTAATTAATCAGTGTTGCCATAATCCTAAAAACCGCGGTTGAACTCTACTACGGCCGCCTAATACTTGAATCTGCACGCTTTTTTGTCAAAA
>DAOQGS010000555.1:0-2819 GCA_035338675.1 Cellvibrionaceae bacterium | reverse complement strand
GTGCAGATTCAAGTATTAGGCGGCCGTAGTAGAGTTCAACTGCGGTTTTTAGGTTAAAGGTTCCCGTCGAAAAACACGTAAGCAATTTCTAATCAATTCGCATTTATTAAAAACCTATCCATACAACTTTGCGCAGGGCTTCTTGCTGGTGACGGTATTTAATCAGACGTTTCTTACTTGGATGCCGCCTGATACTCCACAGCAAATGTGCCGTGGAGTATCAAGGGTAGAGTGGGTTATAAAACTTTTGGGATAAACCGGTAGGGTACCTGTTTGCAGTATTCTAAATAAACCGGGTCGGCGGAAAGATGCCGCTCTTCAGTGATAGCGCGCAAATAATAGGTATAGGTCATCAACACTAACCCGACTATTTGCATACCGGCAAGCCCCATACCTGTGTGTTGGGCGTTGTAAATAATGGCTGGGAACATCACACACCACCAGGCGAAATTTTTACTGGCATAGGCCGGGTGGCGAATATAGGCAAAAGGCCCTTTGCGAATAATGCCGCGATTGGTGAGGTTGGAAAAGCGCACCCCGAACCAAAGTGTCGCCGACATATAAACTATATAGCTGCACACCATCATGCTGGTGAAAATAGTAATCATCCACTGGTTGGTGAATTTCAATACTTCATGCTCGCCAGGGGCTGAAAAATAAAAGCCCAACAACATTTGAAATGGCGGATAGCAGGAAATACACACCATCCAGCCTAATACGCTGGGTTCTGCGGAGGCGGTTTGGTTATCTACCCAGCGCGATGAAATCATATAACCGCACCATGCAAGGGCTACATCGATGGAGAAAATCAATGAGATGGAAATGTTAAAAAAGTCGCCATTAAACTTGCTGTGGGTGTAATAGCCCTCGGCAATGGTGCGCGGTAAACCTTCTAACAAATAACCAACATTGGCGACCAGATGGGGAAATTGATCGCAGAAAAACACGGTCATTAAGGGGGTGAAAAACATTTTAACCACCAAGCCTAAAACCGCTTTTTTGTCATTCTCATCGAACTCTGGCCGCAGATGATTTAGGCCGGGCACAAACGACAAAATATGGGCGAGAACACGGCCTGTCAGCGTGGATAAATCTTTTTTATCCAGTAAAGGATTGTGGCGGTAGGCGCGTGTAACAAACGCATAGGGCAGGCCTATGATGGCGTAGAAAATTAGTATCCATTCCAGCAAACGAAACCAGGGTTGGTAGTAGGGGGCTTTATTGGCAAAGCCATATTCACCCGCTGAATGGTAAAACAGTGTAACGCCGCCAATTAAAATTAAATTTAAAATATAGGTGGTCAGGGCCTCGCCAAATAATTTGCCGGTTTGCCCACTGCCGAGCTCAGGAGCCTTGTGAATAAATTGGCTGCCTTCGCGTTTAAATATGCGTACACACTCAATTCCCACCATAACGATGGTGATAATACACAGCGCTGCCAATAGGCTGTCAACGCGCTCACTGGTGAGTTGCCAACCTGCAATATTCAGGCCTTTTTCTAATACTTTATCGGCGTTGTATAGCATCGCCAGCAGAACAACAGTCACGGCGCCTGCCACGCCGCTAATCCAGGCGCCGTCGGTAATCCAGGAGTCCGTTTTGTGTTTAAGTGATTCGGTTGCCTCAAGAGGGCTTGGTTTTGACATGGCAAGTCTCAGTATTATTGTTGTTCGGATTAACGCCTCGCAATTTAACCTGGCCACCGTAGCTCTTAAAGCGAGCAAGCAAAGCGGTTAGTTAAGTGCGTAACTTAAGTTTATAGCCTGCAAATGTACACAGCGGCGGTGAATTTGTGGGTACATTTTTGTGGACTTGTTAAGTCGAGCAGCGTTGCCAGTTGGTAGTGATCTCACTTCTTTAATTGGCGGTGGCAGGCCGCTTAGCACACTTGTGCGCGCAAAGGCCAAAACCCATCGGGCACAGGCCCATACAGCCTTTCTAAAGAAATAGTCATGGGGTGTTGTGCGCTGCATTTAGCTGCCTGAGGCCGCCAAACACAGCGATGAACATTATTCCGGGAGTGTGACGTTTAACTCCAGCACCGCACAATTACCGTTGTTCTCCAATTGCACTTCCACCTGAGTCATGTCGATGTCTACATACTTGCGCAACACTTCCATTATGTCCCGCTGTAGGGCAGGTAAATAATCGGGTTGTTTTAATTTATTGCGCTCGTGGGCGACAATAATCTGCAAACGCTCTTTGGCGATGGAGGCTGAAGTATTTTTTTTGCGTGAGAAGTATTCAAAAAAATTCATGCACTTCTCCTGAAGAGGCGTTGAAACAGGCTTTTATGTTCGGGCGTTAAAAAGCGGTGCTCAATAGTTTCGCCCAATAAGCGCCCAACAGCATCGTTATAGGCTTTGCCCGCTTTAGACTCGGTATCGTAAATCACCGGTGTACCCTGGTTGGAGGCTTTTAATACGGTTTCACACTCAGGAATGACGCCTAACAGTTTAGTGGCAAGAATTTCTTCTACATCTTTAACACCCAACATTTCGCCCTTAGCGACGCGCTCGGGGTTGTAGCGGGTAATTAATAGATGTTCCAGTACTCGTTCACCGCGTTCGGCCTTGCGGGATTTGCTTTGCAAAATACCTAAAATTCGGTCTGAGTCGCGCACGGAGGAGACTTCTGGGTTGGCAACCACTACCGCTTCATCGGCGAAATACAGCGCCATAAAGGCACCGTGTTCGATACCGGCGGGGGAGGCACAGACGATGTACTCGAAGGTCTCGGACAACTCATCGAGTACCGCTCCCACCCCCTGCTCGGTGAGCGCGTCCTTGTCGCGGGTCTGGGAGGCAGGCAGGATAAAA
>DAOQGS010000554.1:0-2830 GCA_035338675.1 Cellvibrionaceae bacterium | reverse complement strand
ATAGACGGCTGCCAAAAACCGGCACTGTCCAACCGCCCTGGCCGAATGGTACTTAGGCTGTTACGAGTAAAAAAGCCGCTGGTCCCCTGCACACTCTGTTCGGCAAACCCGCGCACCGTGTATTGCCCGCCCAGGTTTAACTGTTCGCTGGCGTATAACAGGTCATCACTGTGCTGGAATTGCCACTGGCTGCGCCATTCTAATGGGAGTTGTTGCCATTGGCTGCGTTTAAGGTAAGAGGCATCCAGGGTCCATTTTTGATAGTGGGGATCGGGAGTGGCGCCCCCCAGTTCTGCTTGATCACTACTAAGCCCCTGGTGCAGCGCTAATTCGGTTTGCCACTCCTGGCGCTGACCCACATGCCGGTAACTGGCATAGGCGCTGGCGGCGCTGTATTGGCGTGAGCTGGTCATCAAGCGCACATCACTGACCCGGTTTTCCGTGTCCTGCTGTTTAAGCCGAAGGCCCAGGTGGGTTAATCCCGTTTGATTGCGCCAGAGTAAATAGCGACTATCCAAACTGATACTGGAAGAGTCACCGGAGGTGGCAAAAGGCACCACCGCTTCACTCACCCAGCTTTCATATTGGTATTGGTTAGCACTGAGGGTCTCTACCCAATTGCCCCAAGGAATACTGTAACTGGCCGCAACGCTAGTAGCCTTGCGGCGGTCATCACGGCCCAAGGCAGTGGTTTGGACGTTTAACCACGCCAGGTCGTTAAATCCAATCGGGTTATTCCAGGCTTGGGTCAGCGAAACACGGGTGCGACCCGTGGCTTTGGAGCCTTCGTTATCCACACCCAGGGTAAATTGCCGCTGGGGGCGGTTTTTCACTTTCACCACCAGGCGGGTAGCGCCGAGTTTGCTGCCCGGCAAAAAGTCCACCTTCGCGTCAGCGCCGCTGCGGCCGATAGCATCGATGCCCTGCTCAATGGTGCGTAAATTCAGCGTCTTACCCTCAATACCGGGAAATGCCGAGCTCAGCCGCTTACGGCTGGCCCCTTCAATCTCCACTGTCTCTACAAAGCCCTCTACCACCACCAACCGCAAGTGGCCTTGGGTGAGATTTTGATTGGGTAAGTAGGCGCGGCTGGTGATATAGCCTGCGTCAAGGTACAGATTCGTAAGGCTACGAATTAACGCATTGATGTCATTGGCGGCCAAACAACGGTTTAAAAAGGGGCTGTACATCTCGGCAATACGACTGGCAGAAAACGCCTCAACGCCTTCCACTGCAATCGTTTGAATATCAAAACACGGGCCGCTGTCGGCTGGAGGGGCATTCGGTGTCAGGTGTCCACGGGGAATAACGGTAAAGGGCGCGTCGGTTGACTCGCGTTCACGCCGCAATACCTCCTGGCGTTGCTGCTCTTGCTGAATCAGGGCTTCGCCGGGCATTCCAGCGCCAGATGGCTCAGCGGCCCCTACACGACTGGATAAACCAAACCCGATTAAAACGACCAGTAAACTAATCCTTGGCATTAAAAAGACTCTGAATTCGGGGGCGCCATTTTAATACCGGAGCAGCAAATAAGGCCATCATATGAAAACATTTTATTTAAAATAAGTAATTTCCTGTAAAACGGCCCGTGCAGTCGCTGAGGCGGCTGGATACTGGCGCTATTAATAACCTGATTTTCTCGTACAGCCTTGAGTGCTTACACTCAAACCGCCGACCACGGGTCTGATACGGCCTAAAATAGCGTTCGCTAAGCAAGGCTGAAATAGTATCTCCTTATGATCAACTGCACCCATATTCACGGCAATGACCGACTTGCCGCTACGGATTAAAAGTTTCGCTAATTTCTCTGACGCTTCCGGTGGAGTAATCGGGTCATTCTTAGATTTTAAAATTGCAATGGGGTAGGAATAATTTTTTAACGCTTGGTCTATCGAGAAATCAGGCGCTTCAGAATCTATTGTTATCCTAAAAAAATGCTTAAATAAACCCGCTCTAGACGATACCAGTGAACGTAAATCATTGTACGTAGTTTCCAAAACCAGAGAGCTCTCACCAGGATGACGTCCCGCCAAGCGGGCGCATATTGTCCCGCCAAAAGAGCGCCCCCAGAATATAATGCGTTTAAACCCTTGTGTTTGCTGCCATTGTGAAATGTGTTTGCCTAATATTTGCGTAGCCTGATCAAATTCCAGCGCGGTTGCTTCACCACCGGACCATATCCTGGGTAATCAAAAATCAGCATATTGGGCGGAGGGTCAAAAGCGTTAAATAGAGGCTTCGCTAAAGCGCCCTGACGAAATCCATTACCACCACAATAAACAAGCGCCATCTGCTGACCGGGAATCGTTAAGTGAGTGACAGATAGGTCGACTACTTTATCCTCACTAACAAGTCGATTCTGTGCAATGGTGGAACCAGGCGGTTGGTTTTCCTTTGGAATACTCGGAGTCTTATAAATATACCCGTGATGGTATAAAACCGAATCGACAGACGGAGTGATTGCCCAACGACACACATCTACTTTTACGCAGGCGGTGACAAAACCGCTAATTAAAATGATCAGCACCCAATACTTTAGCGATTTCAATTTAATTCTCGCCCGTCGCTAGCCACGCTAATTTTTTCATTTTTAAGCACAAAAGTCCGATTCACCTATTTCATATACGCAATGTTCAATGTTCAATAAACGAATAATGATTCTTTGTTGGAAGCGTCAGCATCCTCTGATATAGACGACCGTCGGGCAGCGAGCTTTTTTTAAAACCAGCCAATACCCCTGCTCAAACAATATTTGATCGGTTAGCTCTATTTTTTGGTGCCAATTGGCGTTGGCCCAAGGTAAATGCACACGACGAGATCGATTCTCAAG
>DAOQGS010000553.1:0-2832 GCA_035338675.1 Cellvibrionaceae bacterium | reverse complement strand
CCATATTCAGCGTCTTAGGCACCCTCGCTACGAGTTCAACTGCGGTTTTTAGGTTGAAGCTAAAAACCACAGCTAAACCCTATTGCGGTTTTTAGGCTGAAAACAGTAAATAAAATCGACAAGTTTTATGCCCCCTGCACGCTACTTTGGGGTGATAGCAAAATAGACCTGCGTTTAGACCAGGGGCGCAGGCTTAACCCGAATTATCCTCTTCTTCGGGTAATCGGCTCACTTCCACTTGCGAGATGCGCCGCCCATCTACGGTTAACACACGGAAATTAAAGCCCGCCAGCGCAAAGCTTTCCCCCGCCTCAGGGATGTGTTGCAGCTGCTCTAATATCAGGCCGCCGAGGGTGTAAAACTCCTGCTCATCATCAATTAATTCAACCGCCAACAAGGCTTCCAGCTGCTCCAAAGGCATACTGGCATCAAGTATCCAGCTGCCGTTTTCGCCAGCGGTGAGCAGGGGCGCGCTGGGGTCTTGGGTGGTGGCAAAATCCCCCACTATGGCAGATAACAGATCACTTAAGGTGGCCATGCCTTCCACCCCACCGTATTCGTCGATCACCACCACAACCGGGTTGGGGTGTTGGCGCAGCAGGGTCATCACCTTAAGCGCGCTGGTGTGCTCAAGAATCACCAAGGGCTGCTCAGCGAGGTTTTTTAAATCCAGGCGCTCACCCAGCAGCATTTGCGTGAGCACTTTGCGGGTTTCAATCACGCCGAGCATTTTATCCAGCTCGCCATCACACAACAGCAGGCGGGTATAGGTGCAGTTGGCAAGCTTGGCCAACAGCTGTTCGTGGGGGGTATTGGCGTCAAGCCAGACCAAATCGGGGCGCGGCGTCATCAAGGATTGCACCGAGCGATCGGCCAGTTGCAACACGCCGCGAATCATCACCCGCTCGTCCTGAGCGAACACCGGTTTGTCCTCTTCCACCTGGGTAATGGCCGCCACATCGTCCCCCACCTCTTCCGGGTCCGGTTTGCCGCCGAGCATGTTTAACACCGCTTCGGCTGTGCGCTCCCGCAGGGGCCGCTCGCCAATTAAATTGCGGGTGCGGTTGGAGCGGGCCAATTGGTTGAACATCTCGATAAGCACCGAAAAGCCAATAGCGCAGTACAAATAACCCTTGGGGATATGAAACCCCATCCCCTCCACCAATAGGCTCAGGCCAATCATCAATAAAAAGCCCAAACACAACATCACCACCGTGGGGTGTTTTTCCACAAAACGGGTGAGGGCTCGGCTGGCCAACAGCATCATGCCCATGGCAATCACCACGGCGATCATCATGATGGACAGATGATTCACCATGCCCACCGCCGTAATCACCGCATCCAGGCTAAACACCGCATCCAAAACAATAATCTGCGTCACCACCGCCCAAAACTTAGCCCGATAGGGGCCTTTTTGCGCCTGGTGCACCCGCCCTTCCAGGCGCTCGTGCAGCTCGGAGGTAGCTTTGAATAATAAAAATAAGCCGCCGAGAATAAGAATAATATCCCGCCAGGAAATACCGCGGCCCAATAGCTCCACAAAGGGTTCGGTGAGAGTTACTAACCAGGAAATGCTCGCCAGCAAGCCTAAGCGCATGACCAGCGCTAAGCTCAGCCCAATTAAGCGGGCGCGCTCGCGCTGACTGGGGGGGAGTTTATCGGCCAGAACGGCGATGAAGATGAGGTTATCAATACCCAGAACTATTTCGAGAATAATCAGGGTGAACAGGCCTAACCAGGCCGTGGGGTCCATTAACCATTCCACGTTTAGCAGGCCTCCCTTGCGGGATCAGGCTGATGTAGACATGCCGTAGCGGGAACTAAAATGCGGTCAAATGGGGTCTTGCTGCGCCTCACCCCGGGTAGGGGAGGCAATCTAGGAGTGCACATTTAGGCAGGGTTGGTTGCCAAAGGGGGTTTGATTCTAATGAGGCACAGTGGCAAATGGCAACCTACAGGATAAAACTCACCGGCCAAGTCGCCGCTCCTCAGCCGCTTTTCCACCTTAACCCCTAAAGTTTAGGTGTTATTTTTCCGCCCGCGCCGCCCTGAAAACGCGAAGCAGGCTGCCCCTGCCCGGCTGTGCAATCCCACCACTTGGTTTAGAATGGCGCGCTTTTCCCCTGGACTTCAACTGGACCCCCTATGGCTGCCGTAACCATTAAAACCCCTGACGAAATCGCCACTATGCGCATAGCAGGCCGCATGGCGGCAGAGGTTTTGGAAATGATCGGCGACTATGTGGTGCCCGGCGTCACCACCGAACAGCTCAATAGTATTTGCCACGATTACATCACCCAAGTGCAAAACGCCGTTCCCGCGCCGTTAAATTACCGGGGGTTTCCCAAATCCATTTGCACCTCGGTCAACCAGGTGGTGTGCCACGGCATTCCCAGCGAGAAAAAAGTGTTAAAAAGCGGCGATATTATCAATATCGACGTAACCGTGATTTACAACGGCTACCACGGTGACACCAGCAAAATGTACTACGTGGGGGAAGTGGCGCCCCACGCCGACCGGCTCTGCAAAATCACCCAAGAATGCCTGTATAAAGGCATTGAGCTAGTAAAACCCGGCGTGCAGCTGGGCGATATTGGCCATGTCATCCAACAGCACGCCGAGAAACACCACTACTCGGTGGTGCGCGAATACTGCGGCCACGGCATAGGGCGCATATTCCACGAAGACCCACAAATTCTGCATTACGGCAAACCCGGCACCGGTTATGAAATAAAAGAAGGTATGACTTTTACCATCGAGCCTATGATTAACGCAGGCAAAGCGGCCACGAAACTAAAACCGGACGGCTGGACGGTGGAAACCAAAGACGGC
>DAOQGS010000552.1:0-2832 GCA_035338675.1 Cellvibrionaceae bacterium | reverse complement strand
TCGCCAAATTTAACGCCGCCAGAGCTAGCAAGGTAGTATTTCAACAAGCTGTTAAGTTCTTCCCAACATACGGCGCAATGTACCGTCCCGTTTAATAACATGATGATACACAGCCGCCCCGGCATGCACAGCGACCAGGCTCATAAATGCACAGGCTAGCAGCCAGTGCACAACACCAGCCGTGTCTTCAAGATTTTCAATCCCTGTAATAAATGCAGGGATCACAAACCAATTAAATACCTCCAACGCCTGGCCCTTAGCCGTAGTAATTAAATAGCCTGAAATCAACATAAGAAAAAACCACAGATAAAGCAGGCCGTGAGTAATACGCGCAAGATTGAGTTGCCAACGCAGGCCAGGCTCACCAGCAGGCGTAATATTCAGACTGCGCCAGATTAAACGCAGCACCGTTGTTATCACCAACAGCACACCGATACTGCGGTGTAAATCCGGGCCCTGTTTATACCAGGGGTGGTAATAATCCAAGCTGCACATCCACAGGCCTAAACCAAACAGGCCAAATACTGTCAGCGCCGACAACCAATGAAACGCAATCGCCAGCAAACCATAGGTTTTTTCGGTGTTTTTAAATGGCATATTGTCTCCAGGTAGTCACAGGGTATTTATTAGGAACCTATTTAGACTCATTTCTTAAGATTTCGTGGGCGATCCACCTTGGCCTTAAAATTCGGCTCATTGTCATTAAAATAAAATGTGGGCTGTTTTCAAACTAATTTGCACCCTGCCCCAAAACCCCCACCCAGCCTCCCCCTTCAAAAGGGGGAGGAGCAAAAAAGCAGCAAACCACGGCATTTTACTGATGCCCTAGGCTATTTTGCTCCCTCCCCTTTTTAAGGGGAGGGCTGGGGTGGGGTTTATGGGTAACCGCAAAAATCAGGCAAAAATTACTGTAAAACACATAACTTATTGATATAGCTTTCCCCCTTAAAAGAGAAGGTGTTTATGCCCGGCAAAAAACATAAACCCATAACTTAGCGGCTACACCGGGAGGCTCTTAGTCACCACCTCAAATAAATCGTTCGATAATTTATGAGTAGAAATCCAGCGCAATTGCACCACCATTAGGGCCTGGCGAGTGGCGTCTTGGCGCTGCCATTTGGTTAAGGGGGCAATTAAGCGGGCGGCAATTTGCGGGTTTAGAGCATCTAAATTCACCACCTGCTGCGCTAAAAATTCATAGCCCTCGCCATTTACAGCATGAAAGTGAACCAGGTTTTGACTAAATACGCCGATCAGCGCGCGTATTTTATTGGGGTTTTTACCGTCGTAGGCCGTGTGAGCCAATAGAGTTTTAACGCGATTTAATGCATTACTGGCCGCCGCTGCTTGAGTTAACAACCATAGGTTCACCACCAAAGGCTCGTGTTGCCAGCGCTCATAAAACTGCGCCAACATTTGCCCTGCGTGCATCTGAAGTGCAGGAAAATCACTATTCACCGCTATTTTTAAGGCAGCGATGCTATCGGTCATATTGGTTGCATAATTAAATTGCTTGGCGACTAAAGAGGCATGCTCTGCACTATCCACCGCCGCAATAAAACTAAGCGCGAGATTTTTTAAGCTGCGCCGAGCAACCGCAGCTGCGGATGCGGAAAATGGCCCGTTATCGACTAAGCGGTGATACACCTGCTGCCAGTGCGGCAATAAGTGCACAGCCATTGCACGGCGCAAAAATTCCCGCGCGCGGTGGTTGCCGTCTATATCCATGGGGTTTTGTTGCTCGGCTAAATAGGCCTCGCTGGGCAATTCCAGCATCAGGGCCACCATGGCAGGGTCGAGCTGTTCGTTTTGTAATAATTCATCACAGGCATTAATAAAGCCGCTATCCAGCTCTGGCGTGCGGCCGTTTTGGAAATCTGCATTAATGTCATTAATTAAGCGCACCGCATATTGTTGCATGGCATCCCAACGGTTAAAGCCGTCTTCATCCTGCAACACCAGGCTTAATAAATCGCTTTTACTATAGGGGTAATGCCATTTAACCGGCGCAGAAAAGCCGCGCAATAATGAGGGCACGGGCGCGTGCGGCACCTGTTCAAACACAAAGGTTTGCTCACTCGCGGTTAACTCTATTACTCCGCGAGTGGGGCTGGATTTTTTGAGGCCGTCGCAGATTAATGGGTAGGCGCCTTGGGGGCCTAATAATCCCATATCGATGGGGATTACAAAGGGGTGTTTATCTTCGCTGCGGGCTTCCGGGGTGCTGGGGCAGCTTTGTTGGGCGGTTAAATAAAAGCGCTTATTGGCTTCATCATAACGGCCGGTAAATTCTACTTGGGGGGTGCCCGCCTGATTATACCAATGCATAAATTGGCTAAAATCCCGCCCGGAGACTTCCGCCATACAGGCAATAAATTGTTCGATGGTAGCGGCCTGCCCATCGTGGCGAGAAAAATACAGATCCGTGCCGCGGCGGAATAATTCTTTACCCAATAGGCTGTGCACCATGCGCACCACTTCCGCGCCCTTTTCATACACCGTTAGGGTGTAAAAATTGGAAATTTCCATATAAGAACTGGGGCGCACCGGGTGGGCCATGGGGCCTGCGTCTTCAGCAAATTGCGCCGTGCGCAGAAGGTTTACCGATTCCACCCGTTTTACCGTGCGGCTTAACATATCCGCGGAAAATTCTTCATCGCGAAAAACTGTAAACCCCTCTTTTAAACTCAGCTGAAACCAATCCCGGCAGGTAACGCGATTGCCCGACCAGTTGTGAAAATACTCATGGGCCACTACGCCTTCTACCCGCGCAAATCCGGCGTCTGTGGTGGTAGATGGATGAGCGAGCACACAGGAAGTATTAAAAATATT
>DAOQGS010000551.1:0-2848 GCA_035338675.1 Cellvibrionaceae bacterium | reverse complement strand
GGCCAGGAGCGCCTGCGGGAAGCGGCCAAGCACGGTTTTAAGAAGGCTATAGTGCCGGTGGCCAACGCCCCTAAAGAACCCATTGCAGGCCTTGAGGTGATCGGTGTGCGCAAGTTGAGTGAAGCCTTAGAGCAGTTGTAGGTAGTATTTGACGACAGTCAAACCCGGCTTTTTCGTCGATATTTCATACAAGCGAGAGCTTTTAAATTTACTAATTAATTGAAAAATAATAGTTTTTTAATTTAGGCTGTTGAATTGCTAATGAATGGAACCCGACATAGCCCCTCAACGGAGTAGTATTGATGTTCACGCGCCCTCTTCTCGCCAGCCTAGTGCTGGGATTGTCCCTCACTGCAAGCAGTGCTTTTGCTTCGGTTATTACCAACAGCAAAGCGGCCTTTACCAGTGGCCTTACTAGCTATCTTGTAGATGACTATGAAAATCCCAACTACCGCCACGGTGACCGCATCGATGCGAGCTTCTTAGATGCCTTTTCCGATACCGCGATGACTCACGTACTCGGCGAGACCAGTTACAAAACCACCGGTTTTGCCAACCTTAACCTCATGGTGGGCACCACCGACCACCGCTACTGCGCGGGCTGCAACGGTTCCTTTTTACTGGATTTCTCTGAAACCAGCCTAACTCAAGGCAATGGCGTTTCGGCCATCGGCTTCGACTTTTTCAAGTCATCGGCCTACTTTGCAACTGTTTCCTATGGCAATGGCGCCGTGGATAACTTCCAGCTGTCACTGGGCGATGGCTTCTGGGGCATCACCAGCGATCAAGTGATCAAAAGCATTCATTTTGGCTTACTCAACGGCCAGGCCACCACCAGTGGTTACCTGGAGATAGACAACCTTACCATCGGCCAAGTAGCCGCTAAGGTGCCAGAGCCTGGCAATCTCGCCCTCTTGGGTATTGGCCTGCTGGGCCTAGCGCTCAGCCGCCGCCGGCTGAAATAAGTTTCCATTTAGGCCTTTGGCGCCGGCTTCCCTTGGGGCCGGCGTTTTTTTTGCCCCATATTCACCCCAGCCACAAGAGCGCCCCAGCTTGCCAGGGGCAAAGTACGCGCAATCCTGCAACAGCAAATGAAATCCTACCGAGGGTGCCTAAAGCACTGAATCAAACGCTTTTTGGTAAAAATTTGGCGACAGCAGTAATCACTTAGAAGGTGAGTTAAATTTCAAAGCAAGCCTGCAGATTCATCTATTGGGCAGCCTTAGTAGAGTTCATCTGCAGTTTTGAGGATAATCGGGCGCCTTTTATTAATCTTGCCGCCTATGTCTGCAGAGCTCCCCATCTCGCCGCTGCTGCCTGAGCTCACCGCGCAACTCACGCACAACCACCAGGTGATTTTACAAGCCCCACCCGGAGCGGGAAAAACCACCCAAGTACCCTTACATCTTTTGCAGGCCCCCTGGCTCGGCACTAAAAAAATCATCGTGCTGGAACCGCGCCGCATCGCCGCCCGCAGCTGCGCTCAGTATATGGCGAGCCTCTTGGGCCAAACGGTGGGCAAGCAGGTGGGCTATAGGGTTCGCCAGGACAGCCAAGTCAGCACTCAAACCCGTATAGAGGTGGTTACCGGCGGTGTTTTCCTGCGCATGCTGCAGGAAGACCCGAGTCTTGAGGCAGTCGGGCTGGTGATCTTCGATGAATTTCACGAACGCCAATTGGATAGTGACCTGGGGCTGGCACTGAGTCTTTACAGCCAAACCCTCTGGCGTGAACACGACCCTCTGCGGCTATTGGTGATGTCCGCCACTTTGGATACTGCGGCCCTTGAGCGGCTACTCCCCCGCGCGCCGGTACTCACCAGTGAAGGCCGCATGTTCCCTGTCAGCCTGCATTACGGTAAAACCCTCAGCCCTAAGGACTCCATTGCCGAAGCAGTGGGCGCTGCGGTGCTAGAAGCAATGGCCAGTTATGAGGGCAATGCGCTGGTATTTTTGCCTGGCCAGCGGGAAATTCAGGCCTGCCAACAGTGGTTGAGCGGGCGGCTGGATACCTCCGTGCGCGTTTTTCCACTCTACGCAAGCCTCCCTCAAGCGCAACAACAGCAAGCCCTAGCGCCGGATGGGGCCTACCGCAAAATCGTTTTAGCCACCAATATTGCCGAAACCAGCCTTACCATTGAGGGCATCACCCTGGTGATTGATAGCGGCTTTTGCCGAGAGGCGGAATTCGACCCCAATACAGGCCTGACGCGGCTAAACCTAAAACGTATCTCCAAGGCTTCCGCCACCCAAAGAGCAGGGCGGGCTGGCCGCTTGTCTGCCGGCCACTGCTTTCGCCTTTGGTCCCAAGAGCTGGTGATGAATGAACACAGCCCCCCGGAGATACTCAAGGCTGATTTGGCACCCTTAGCACTCCAGCTAGTGGCCTGGGGTATAGAGCCTGGGGAGCTTGCCTGGATTGAGCCTCCGCCGCAAGCGGCCTACCAGCAAGCGCTGGAACTCCTAGCGCAGCTGGGCGCCATCAAGGCCAATGTTCAGGGCCGCTGGCAGTTAACGGCCAGCGGCGAGGTTATCAGTAACATGCCCGTACACCCGCGTTTAGGCCATATGCTGGTAGCAAGCCAAGCCATCGGCGCCTGTGAACAGGCCTGCGCCCTGGCCTCAATCCTGACGGAGACACAAAAAGGGCCGGGGGAAGCCGACCTTAGTCATCTGCTAGAAGTGCTATCAACCCAGCCCGGCTCGCTGCCAAAACCCTGGCGGGAAAGCGTGGTACGGCAAGCAAAACAATTTGCCCAGCTGCTCAACCCACCGCCTGCCACCTGCCAGTTGTCCGCCGGTCAAATTGGCGGCTTTTTGCTGGCCTGCGCCTATCCCGACCGCATAGC
>DAOQGS010000550.1:0-2859 GCA_035338675.1 Cellvibrionaceae bacterium | reverse complement strand
TGTTGTCGAGCGCTTAATTCAACCCAAAGCCACCGAAGGCTTTAAAGAAACCTTCGGCAAATTTACCGCCAGTCTCGCCATTCAGGAACGCGAAAAACTCGGCGCAGATGTCAATACGCGCATTATTCAGAATATCGAAGGGCCAGTGGTTATTACTTCGGTGCAAATCGAGAATATCGATTTCTCGTCCGAATACGAGCACTCAGTGGAGGAGCGCATGCTCGCGCAAGTATTGGTGGAAAAAGAAAAACAAAACCTGGCCAAAGAGCGCGTCTTAGCGGAAATTAAAGTCACCCAAGCAAAGGCGCAGGCAGATGCCATAGAAGCCCAAGCCCGGGCCGAAGCAGAAGCCATTCGTTTAAAAGGCGAGGCGGAAGCAAAAGCCATCACCGCCCGTAGTGAGGCATTAAAAAATAACGCGGCGTTAATTGAGTTGGTAACGGCGGAGAAATGGGACGGAAAATTGCCGAGCACCATGTTGCCTAATGCAACGGTGCCTTTTATTTCGACCAAATAACTAGATATCTTGTTACAGGCGCCTTTCTACACAATTACATCCCGGTAAAAGAGCGCGCTATTTAATCAAATTAAGATTCAAAGCTAGAGTATGCGCGCACCGGGACTTTACCGATGAAACATTTAAACCAAAATAATTAGAGATAGCGAGCGCGCATAACTTGCACGCTGACACCAGCACCATTGCCGCCACCGCCGCCACCGCCGCCTCGGATTTCCGCAGGCTTGTAATACTCAGGTATTACACTATGGTCAATTGTAGTTTCGGCAGTAAGCCAATTTTGTGTTAAACCCAATCCGCCATCGTTATAAATGACTCCACCACCGGTCGCGGCGTATTTCTTGGCCAAAGCCGATGAAACTACATAGCCGTAAAGAGTGGTTTTACCTTCAGTGCGGAACAGATTACCGGCCAATATCGAGCCGTAAACAACATTCTCTGCCGCCAGCTGAATATCACCACCGCTGTAGGGCGCCAGAGTGGTCACTTCAGTGACTGTGGTACCTGCGTTTTTATCGACAATTTTTTTGGTCACAATTTTGCCAACCCTCCCACCTGTAGCCGCAGTTTCTTGACTGCTAGTGGAATCAACATCGCCCGTTTGATAGCTTGCCGTAGTGCGAGTAATGCTAGTTCGGCGCTGCCCGCCCGCCATAAGGGTTACATTGCCCAGATTATCGGCGGCGGTGGATTCATAACCACTGGCGGTACAAAAATTAGTAGGCAGCAAATTAATCGCTGCATTTGCTAGGTTTCTACAAACTCCTGGCAAGGTGACACCATTTACCGCACCTCCGTCGGGGCCAGCAAAGTTAAGGGCGAGACTGCGGCCTATATTGCCCTCCGTGCGGATATACCCTGCGGCCAAAAAGGCAGCCGGTGAGAGGGGCGTCATTTTCATATTTAAATTGCCGTCAAATAAAATCACGCCGGGTGCCACATGGCCTTCTAGATAAAAAGTATAGGGCGCCGCACCCGCCTGGTTGCCTCCGCCCTGCACACTCCAACAGCCATCGGTGCAGAAAATATTTTTAGGAGCGGCCGCTGCGGTACAACCCGCATCTCTAACCCCGCTGGCATCCAGCAAACATAAAAACCCCTGGGCACCAGAGCGCACCAACTCATATTGCCCCGCTAAGGTCACATTGCCTCGGCCGACATTTTTAACTGTGATGATGCTACGAGCGCCATCGTAGCGCACGACATAGTTTGCGTGCTCTTCCCGCTCCCAGACATCAATGAGCGGCGGCTCGAGGTCGATGGGTTGCAAAGGGGGGATGGGCTTAAGAGGCGGCGTCGCAGCTCTGAACTTGGTAGGTGCCGTTAGAGAACAGCCGGTAAAGGCAGGGGCAACAGCTTCTGACCCAGGTTGAGCGCTGGAGTCGCAGGTGATTCTGGCTTTGCTGTAGCCGCGCTCTAGGCGCAAAGGATCGGCCTTAAGTACACCCTCAGATTCCACATATTTAAAACAGGTACCAGTGGTACAGCCCGCCAAGGTCGTGGCGGCCATGCTGCCAATATCGCGAAACTCCAGATTGTTTTGATTGGTAATATCGACCGAGCCACGAGCAGCAACCTGGGTGACAATAGCGCTAGTGCCTGTAGCGGGTGCCGCGGTGCGATACAGCACATTGCCATCCGAATATATGCTGCCTGCAAAACCTTGCTGAATATTCACGCCTGCGATACCGACAAGTTTTTCCACCACCTTGGCGTCGCCCTGCATAGTTACCGTGCCGTTGGCATAAACACTCTGCAATACAACCTCGTTATTATTGAGCGTCACATCGCCTGTGGCGCGAACAGCGCTTACACCGCTTATTTTGCTGGTGAATTGCACATTACCCTTGACCGATACTCGCTCGCTGCCGGACTCAACATTCTTATATTTAACCTCCCCTTCAAAGCGGGCATTGTCGTAGAAGGCTGCGGCTCCATCTTCTTTTAATGTCGGTGGCCCCAAACCAAAAATGCCATAGACCATTTGCAGGGTTGTGCCCACCTGGGCAGCCGGGTCAGTGGCGATGAGGTTCATGGTTAGCTCACTATGGGCAGGAACCGTGCCGTTCACTGGGACCGGCTGCAGCCCAAAGACTACTGTTGGCGTTACTCTGTTTGGTTGTGCGCCAGCCGGAGGACGGAACTCTGCACCCGGCACCAGTTGGGTCAGCTCCCCAGAGGGCATACCTTGGAGCACCTGGCGAAACGCTTCAGCGCTGGCCCAAGCGATACTTTGCGCATTAACTTGAGCTTGGGCGGTGACCTGTTTGGTCTGGGCGTTGTTTATGTTGAACATCAACGCCAGCCCCATTGCAGTGATGCTAAAACCCACCAATACCGAC
>DAOQGS010000549.1:0-2862 GCA_035338675.1 Cellvibrionaceae bacterium | reverse complement strand
GCGAGGTCGTGGGCGGAGAGGTCCAAGGCTTGGTTCAGCGTCAGCATCATCGCTCACTCCCGGTTGCACTTTCCGAGGTGCTTTTGCGCAGGCAGTCCGCTTCATAGGCATGAATATCCTCCACGCGGTAGAGCACCCGCCCTTGCAATTTAAGAAAAACCGGGCCGATGCCGTCGGTTCGCCAGCGCTCCAGGGTCGACTCACTGACGCCCCAGCGCTCAGCCAATTGGGATTGATTCAAATGTTTAACACTCACGATGTGCTCCTATGGGTTATTGAGGATGCGTGAGCGCAGTTTCCAAACTGGGATGGCGGGGCGTCTGCCCCGCTAATGGGTGGGGATATGGGAGGGTTTAAGCGAAGGGATGAGTAATTAAACGGGGGGCGTGCGAACTCATCACACGCTGTGCTAATTCCTGAACACAAAAAACCGCCCGGAGGCGGTTCAATAGGGCGGCTGCGCAAAGAAAACTATTTATAGGGAAGGCTGCTTAGCGACGAGCAGACGACGAGCAGATGTGCCGACGATCAGTCCAACTTAAACCCGTACAGGCCTTTTGCGGACGTCGTGATGTAGTCTTTCCACAGCGGGTTGCCCCGAAAAATATCACTGATCCGACGGCTGTGGCCCTGTTGCTGCGCGCCGTACACGTAACTCAAAATCTCATGGCTGGCGACCCACTGGCGATCCTTATGCAGCTGCTCGAACAAGTAACGCACCACGGCTTGTTGGCGAGTCCCTTTGATGACCCATGGGGCGATTACTTTTGTGGTGATCACCAACGTATTACTGTACGCATCAAATCGCACTGGAAGCATGCTATCGGTATCTTGTGGGGAGGTGCCACCGAGAAAGCGATGTAGTAAATCCCCATCGATGCCGTACCCATTTCCACGTGGACACAACACCTGCTTTAACGCTAAAAAATGATACTGGCGCGGCGGTGGAATCACCTCTGGCAAAACCGCGCCGAAGGTCAGAACTAACCCTTTATCTGGGAGATGTTTATTTTTCAGGTGCTGAAAAATCAGAGCGGATTTTGCCGATAAATGCCGCGCGCACCAGATATCAATCCACGTCTCGCGAATACGGGTTTTACCTAAATACCAGAGTACATCGGTAATAGCCGGTGACTGAATTCCAGTACGCAATGCCACAGGTACACCACATAAATCCGCCAGATAATGCAATAATTTTTCTTCCGATATTGCGGTAATGGCCAGGTCATCCATATTCACCGAGCATTTGCGAAATGATTTCGCAGATCGATAATAATATTGGTTGGAATCAGTATCGTAGGTTACATCCGCGAACATTAAATTTTGATCCACGGTCATCGGATAGACATTGGTATAACCGATAGGTACTAACCAGTTGGCACGCTCTTCACATGATAAACTCGACTGGGTCAGCGCCCAATTAGGCACCCCTACCAGGCGTTGTCCTTGGTCATCTAAAAATGTGGATGCGTATTCAAATAAGCGAATTAATTCAAGCAGCGACGTAATCGTGAGCGGAGCATTCACGGTCTTTTCTGTCCTTAATCAAGCGCCATTTATGCAACAACCGGTCGCAGAGTGCGCGGTCTCGATCATGTTTGGATTTAATATTGCACTCGTTGTCGCCGCGCAAAATGATGGAGATTGTGCGCCCACGCTCTCGATCAGTTCGTTTTAGGCGAACCGCCAACTTGGCGTAATTTAAGGGATACTGGCTGAAGTCGAAGACTGGATTGATCAATGATTTTGAAGCGGTATAAATATCGTCGACATCTTGGTAATTAATTTTAATTAATAAGGTGCGATTGGCTAAATCTGAATAACCTAATTCAATCACCTTAGTATAGGCGATGGGTTCTTCGGAAATATCGAAAATAGTAGGTGTTGATAACCGTTGGTAATCATAGCGTTTCACTATTACTCGCTGGTGGACAGGATCCGTCGACAGCGTACGATGAGACGGCATTGCAGGCACCGGCGGTTCCGACGGCATTAAAACACGGATCACCAAGCGGGCCAGGTTTTCTCGACTCAAGGTCGATTGGGTGGTGACTTCCAGGTGGCCATTTGCCGGTTCGTAGGTAATATGCGACAGCTCCGCGCGGATGACGCGTCGAGAAACAAGCTCACCGTTATGGACGCAATCCACCAAAATCGGGTGAGAATTATGGTAAATACGGATGTGAACAATATCTACCGCCTGGCTTGCCTCGCTGTCTGAGCGCAAGCGCTTGAAAATCTGTACAGCGACACCTGTCGCAGGGCACTCCAAATACCGGGCAACCTCGTGCTGAAGCATTTCTCGCGCTTCAATATCGTCTAAAACAGGTGCATTTTTGGGCGCTTTAAACCCAGAATAACAAGTGATATTGGTGCGTACTATATCCGCTTGCCGTGTTTGGAGTGCTTCATTAAATAAGGCGCGCTCATGTGTGTACAGCCACAATGCCCGCTGATATTGATCCGGTAAAGTCGTTAACGCATGAAAGCGAGATTCATCGCAGAGATCGCGTGCGAAACCCTCGAGCACTCGTTGTCCGCACTCATCTGATAACACAATAATCGATTCCGCACTATCGTCCATGTGTTGGCGGCAGGAACTCTCTAGCTGGCTTAACGCAGTGAAAAATGCCCTGCGCTGCTGTTTATAGGGCGTTTTATCATCCAATAAGGGAAGGGAATAATTAAATTCATTCTGCAAAAAAGCGCGAAATATTGGGGGCGGCAAATAGCCCAAAAGTTGAGTTAAATATTCTGCGTCGTTCATGGTTACCTCACTAAATCTTATCTAGCGAAAGAACGACTTTCTCTACCTCCATAGAGCAACCTGCCAGACTCCTTCGCGTGCTAACTGATTGAAAT
>DAOQGS010000548.1:0-2862 GCA_035338675.1 Cellvibrionaceae bacterium | reverse complement strand
ATTCGCCTTTGGCATTATCCAAAATAGCCCGCGCGCGGATGGTGCCCGTGGCCGGGTCAATGTGATTATCGATGGATTCTAAATGCCCTCCATAGGCATCAGCTTGTTCAGCCGCAAGGCGCACTTGCACCGGCATATCACGCAACACTTGGGTTTTGCGCACTAATTTAATGTAGCTGGCTTCATCCACATTAAATTCAGCATAAAGAGTTTTGCTTGCGGTGATGCGCGCTAATACTGGCGCATTAGCGCCGGCCTCAACATTATTGCCCTGGGTTAATTCCGCGCGGCTGATGCGGCCGCTAATCGGCGCTGAAATATGGGCATATTCAACATTTAACTGTGCGCGGGCCACTGCAGCTTGCGCTTCTTGGCGGCTTGCGGCCGCCACTGCCTCGGCATTAACACTGGCTTCAAATAGGCTATCGGCAATTAATTTTTGTTTGAGCAATTGTTGCGCGCGTTTTAATTCGTCGCGGGCCAATTGATATTGGGATTCGGCGCTGGCTAATTTGGCTTTGGCTTGTTGCAGCGCCGCTTCATGGGGGCGCGGGTCGATCACCAAGAGGGGCTGGCCTTGGCGCACCTCCTGCCCTTCGGTGAATAATATTTTTTGAATAATACCGCTCACCTGCGGCTTAAGGCTGGCGCTTTCCACAGCGGCTAAGCGCCCGGAAAAATCAACCCAACTGCGCACGGGCGTGGGTTTTAACTCCACTACCTCAACGCTGGGGGGCGGCGGCGGGGCACCATTGGCGGCGTTTGCCTGCGACTGCTGACCAAACCAAAACAGGCCGGAAGTACTCATCAGGGCAACCGCTAACAGGGCGGTGGATTTTTTGAATAACGCAGCTGACGCTTTCATACCTTCTGCTCTCATACCAGGTGGGAACCATAAGGACACCGAGATGTCCGCTTTCAGTAAGCATACATACCGGTTGGTATGTTGGTCAAGGATTTATTTTTATGGTTGGGCCTGGCTGGAATAACCACTTAAGCGGGGAGGATTTGTGATATTAAACAAAAAGCCTGTGAAAAAATGCCCTACACTTAGGAACAGATTGCGAGAACCTAGCGCTATAGCTACCCTAGGCGCCAATGGGTGACTAGCTTATCGCCCAAGCAGCATACATACCAGTTGGTACAGAAGTAGACCCCAACCCAAAACAGCCACGAGAACCACCATGAGCCAAGCCGATACCCGCACCCTATTGTTGGACACTGCCCTAGCTTTAATTTGGCGCAGCAATTACGACTCGGTGGGGGTAAACGAAATCTGTAAACAAGCGGGCGTTACCAAGGGCAGTTTTTACCACCACTTCGAATCTAAATTGGAATTGTTTTTTGAGGCCAGCAACCACTACTGGGAAACCATCCGCAAGGATCTCGACGGGCTCTTATCCCCCATCAATCCCCCACTAGAACAATTAGCCAAATGGATTACGTTTATTTTTATTAATAAGGTGGGTAAAGACGAAGAGAATATTCCCGGCTGCGCATTTTTTTCTGCGTGCATGCAAATTGGCGCGGGCGACCCGCGCATTATCAGCTCATTGCAAGCCATGTTAGAACGCGGCGCCACCTATAACCGCGCGCTCATTCAAAACCTGCACAACGGCAATTATTTAGACGACGAGGTAAACTGCGAGCAAAAAGCCCGCCTTATGCAGCAGTTTGTGCACGGGGCCATCACCTATGTGCGTGCCTCCAAAAATATTGCCAACTTAAAAAGTGACCTCCCCAAAGGAATATTCCGTTTAATAGGCCTGAAAAAAGAATATTGGGAAGCGGTAGAGAGCCAGATTGCTATTTAAATAGCAAATAGTGAAATAGAAAATTCGCAGCCGGACGACCAGCCCACAGCAGATCGGCAGCCAAAATTATTCAAGCTTAATTTGTATATGCCTGTAAACAGGTGCAACCGGCTGATCTTGCACCGGTTGTAATTGCAAGCACAGTATCAAGCAACCTATTGAACACTAAGCGCCCGCCGCCACAAACGCCCGCAGTACATCCATCACCGTTATAACCCCCACCACTTTATTATCCTCAGTGACAAATACCCGATGCAGGTGGCGGTCAGATAACAACTTAGCCACAGCGTAAACAGGTTCACCTTGGTCAACGGCAATAACTTCATGGGTCATGATCTGATGCACAGTGCAGTTTTTTGCCGCATCCTTCACCCAGGAGCGCAGAACCTCCTCATTAATATCCTGCCCACAACTATCTCGGTAATGATTGCGCAGCGCATTGCTTTTATCCTGTTCATTGAGGTTATTAAAGCGGCACACATCATCCACACTCACAACCCCCACCAACTCATGGTCCGACGCAATGACAGGGGCAGCGGATATATTGCGATTGATAAAAAAATCCGCCAAGCGATGAATTGTCCACCCCTCATAGGCGGTTAACAGATCGCGAGTCATAATATCTTTTGCGCACAAATCGTTAATTATTATTGCACTCATAAATGATCTCTCAAAGGCACAGCAGGAATAATCGACAGGCAATGACAGACAGATAACCCAGCCTTGCCCACTAGCAGCTTGTTGAAATACCTAGGCGGCGACGCGCTGGCAAGGTAGTATTTCAACACGCTGCTAGATACCGCAACCGAATTGTCGAACCGGTAACAAGCTGAGACTAAGCACGGCAACCAGATAAAAGTAGCCGAATAACCCAAGCAACGCCAGCCCCCTGAAGCGAACCCGGTTCACATATATAACAGGACAATCTACACATAAGCATGCCACGCGATAGCCACCCAACTCGGTTTATGCGTTTTGCGCCATGCGTCGTGAAGGCAGATTCAACTCCGAAGTGCATCACAGCCCCCGGCTAGAAAAAGAAGCCAGC
>DAOQGS010000547.1:0-2874 GCA_035338675.1 Cellvibrionaceae bacterium | reverse complement strand
AATCTACGATTTTTTGGGGGGCTTTCTTAAGAAAGATTAATTTTTCAGAGGTTCCCTAAGCCCGCCGGAGGATGAATTTGGCGGCGGAGATGTAGCCAGTATGCCCCCGCTTGATGAACTGGATGATGCGCTACTGGATGTGGAGCTAGCGCTGGATGAGCTTGAGGCTGCGTTGGCACACAGCGCTGATAAAAATACACAGGTTAGTGTAAACCCCATGCATAAATGGCTCATGCGATGACGAATTCCCATATAAGATCCTCTCTTTGGTCTACAAAATGGCGGCTGAGACAATACACTCAAGACCTTAGCAGCCAGCTGCACTGTTTGTATGCACGTAAATTTACGTAGATTGAGGGTTTTGCGGCGAAATACGTGATTGTATGTGATGAATTTCTCGGTGTTGAGTTCGCGTGCGGCAATGTGTGGTATGCAGAAATCATTACCCCTAGCGCCGAATAAAATATCGCGCACAACACAATTTAACCCGGCGGCATTTAAGGAGCCTCTGAAAAATTACCTTACTCGCTCTGGCGTCGTTGAATTTGCCAAAAAGATGCTCATTTACTGTGTGTAAACTGCGCTTTTTTTGGCAAATTCGCCTAGCCAGTGCTTCGCCGCCGATATTTTTCAGAGGTTCCTTTGTGCCGGGTTAATAAAAGTTCCGAGCTTTGCGCGGGCTTTTAGTGTGCGCACCCATTGCAGCCTACCATTTCTAATTGCGCTAAAAGCTAGGCGGGTTGTGTATGGCCCGCAATTAAAAGCAGCTGCCCGGGCTGCTAACAAAGCCCCTATATATAAAACAGATAAATATTCTCATGGTGTAATTGCACACACCCATTGCGGCCATCATCACATTAGGCGCCGATACTTTTTACCCCACCGCCAGTTGCTTATATTATCCCCCTCAATATTTGCAGCACCCACAACCACAGGTTGCTGTTTGTAAACCCCAGTGCAGTTGGGTAGGAATGCCAAGCGCAATCTTTGGTTAAACATAATGAAGTGGAGTCTGTTATGAGCCAACACGAGAAAACCATTCAAGAAACAATACAAGCTGACCGCCGCCGTTGGTTGAGCCTTTTAGCCAAGGGGGGCGCTCTTGCCAGTATGGCGCGCACCTCTGCGCTTGCTGCTGCGGTGTTGGCCAATCGCCTGGCCGAGGCGCAGGTGGCCCCTAGCAAAAAATTCATTTTGATTTATCACCCCGGCGGCGCGCCGCGTAATTATTTAACATCAATTGCGGTGCGGCCGTTTGAGCCGTTTGGAGCTACGGTTGCGGCATTGACCATGACCATCAACACACCCGGCAACCACGGCCTTATATTTAGGGCGGCCGGGGCAAATTCATTTAATCCGCTGGAATTAAACTCCAGCACGATTGATCAGCAAATTGCCGATACTATTGGGCACTTAACACCGCTGCGCTCCGTTGAACTGGGTGTATTAAGCGGGAATTACGAGGGTTTTATTCGCTACAAGGGCCAAGCGGTGCCCCGCATTAATTCACCCGAGGCGGCCCTGCAGCGCTACTGGCGGGAATTGCCCACGGGCACGGGTTTGAGTAGCTACGAGCGGCGCAAGCTGATGCTGACGGCGCACCAACAGGGCCTGGATAAAATACTCAGCCAATTAAGTTTAGAAGAGCGTTTTAAATTGGAGGCCCACGTGGGTGCGCTGGAGCGCTACCAGCAACGCTTGGATGCCAACGTACAACAGGGTTGCGGCACAGTAGCCTACACCAAAGGCGAGACCCCATTAAATTTATACCGCGCCCAGGGGGATATTGCTGTTGCGGCCTTGGCCTGCGGTTTAACCAATGTTGCCTCAATACAATTTAACAGCACCTATGAAGATTGGTCGCCCAATGATGGCACGGCTGATGGAGTGCAGGCGGTGGGGGATCACGCCCTAATACTCAATGGCGGCAATTATGCAGCCCTGGGGCCTGCCGTAAACGAATATATGAACAAAGGCGTGGCGCATATTATTAATAAATTAATAGCGGCGGGTATTTATCAGGATACAGTGGTTTTATGCCTGACTGAGATGGGCGATAGCAGTAATAACACGCCGGATGCAGGGCCAATTACAATGGCTACAGGCATGCCCGGATTTAAAGGCGGCCTGCGCAGGCTCAATAACGATCATTATGAAATTTTCCCGGATGTGGTGCGTTTAATGGGGCTGGAGTGGGCGGTGGGGCAGACGATTTATAAATATTCTGGCGGCGGCTTGGTGGTTTAGTTTCTTTATAATTAATTACCCTAAACGAATTCGTTGCGGATATCTGGGTGCGTCAAATTCACTCATTCCATCGGTAAAATTTAAACTCATACTGTGGCTCTGTGCTTATTAGGCGCACCAAGGTGCGCCTAACGCAGCAAATATTTTGGGTGGCGCAGCCAATATAAAATGGTCAGCGCGGCTTATCCAATCGCTCAAGAGGTTTTTCATGGCCGAGAATTTTTATTGGGCCGCAAGCATAGGCGCAATTTTAATAGCGGCGATTTATTACATACTATGGCCCAAACCCCTCAATGCCGCCCATGCAGGCGCTCGCCCGCTGATTTTGCATTTAATATTGCGCTGGGGCCACAGTGTGGTTTGGTTGTTGTTAGCGCTATTTTTTGTCAGCAAAACAGGGTTTTTAGGGCAGTCGGCTGCATTGTGGCAGCCATTAGGTTTAAGCGCTTTTGGCCTTTATGGAGTGTTTTTAGGGAGTTGTGTTTACGATCGCAACAGGTTGCGACCATAAACACATAAACAGAATGTTGTGCCGAAAATAGAGATTCGTGTTTTATTAACCCGGCGGCATTTAGCAGCTTGTTGAAATACTACCTTGCTAGCTCTGGCGGCGTTAAATTTGGCGAA
>DAOQGS010000546.1:0-2877 GCA_035338675.1 Cellvibrionaceae bacterium | reverse complement strand
GCCTCAACCCAACCGAGGGTAGCACCTCACGCGGAGACTCTATTTATGATTGAATATGATGATAACTGGGACAACATACACGGGCTGCGAGCCAAACACGGCTACGCCTTTACGGACGAATATAATTCCTTAGCCTATTTTGGCTATCAACAGGTGACGACCATGCTCAAGACCTGGGCCAAGCGAGAACTATTTAATGATCACGCCGTGCACCTCAAAACCTTGGCAGAAGAAATCCTGCACTCAACTAAGGCAGTACGCGTGGTATTAGGCCCCCATCAAGCCCAACAATTTAACGGCGAATGGTATTTGCACATTACTGTAATGAGCAGCACCGGCAAGTCTTACCATTTTTTTAATAAATTTACGGTTTATTTCTCGAAGGATCAGTATAGGCTGGAAGCGGCTTTTTGCGGCGCATCGCCCAGCGCCACGATTTATGAGGAACGCTTTCGGTTTGATTACAGCCTGTAGGTTTTATCTGGCCTGGCGGTTTATTGAGTGATTGGGAAAAGTATTCAATTGGCAGTTAGGCTATGGTGGCTAAAAAGCATGTGACTTACGTAGTGCGGGTTGTAACCCGCGCAGCACAATGCGACCGCCACGTAAGCTTTATTAAAAGCCAACCAATGAAAATTTAATGAAGAGGTTTGCACAGGCGATGATATCGAACCCCGCGGGTTTTAACCCGCCCTGGCTTTTTCGGCACGAAACGAGCGTTGGAATAAATTTCGGCCTGGCTACGATTGTTATCTTTACGCACAAACTCTTCATATATATAAAGCCTCGGCTATATCTTCAATCGACCCCAGTTCAACAAAAAATGGCTTTAGTTCATCTTCTTGGATACCTGTACGCTTTGGCCTAAGTATGCACCGATGCTCTCTTTGATAAGCATATGATATATGTTTGTAAAATTCTTGATTTTGATCTCTCGGGTGATCGTTATAGGTATCATAGTAATAAACATCACGCTCCAAAAACTCCCAACCTGGGTAGCTCATGAGGAGCTCATTTTCCAAACGGCCAAGAAATTCGCGCTTGTCTTTTATTATCAATACTGCGTTAGCTTCAAAGTCTGTAGGCATTCTCCTGCTAAGCTCATTGCAAGTGCTAAATAGAAAATAGTCCTTTATAACAACACAAAGAGGAACGATACCGTTTATTATTTCAAGCGTGTTACCCTCTACTTCTATTGATGAAATACCTTGCATAACCTCGTTAATGGCCTTCAAGCGATAGTTTCTTTCTGTCTCAAGATCTTTTACCGCCTTTATATGACTTCCCTTTGAGTAATATGAAGCTGGAGAAATGCGAAACCTTCCTGTTTTATGCATTTCGCGAACGAAGCCTGATTCTGAAAACTTATACAAGCACTGCTCTTGCTTTAAGGGCAACGCTTTGAACATTTCGACACCTAGAGGTGTTCCATCTTTATAATACTCATTGACCTGAATAAATGCAGGCTGCATTGAAGCCTTATTTAAGATTCCTCGCCAGTTGGTCTCCTCAATGACTTCTGTAAAATATTGTGCCAAACGTGCATTATTCTCTAGCATTGGGGTCGTTGTTATTTTCCCGTCAGCCGAAATGTCTAAGCAGTTTGTAAATATATCCGCGAATCTTTCCAATACGGTCTCATTTGATTCGAGCAGCAAGTATGGGTATTCATAATATTGACGCCGCCATAATTCGTGCCTAGGCAATTTTCCGCCATTTCCAAGCATTTCATTATCCAGCTCGGAAGCTCTCTGCCGATACCAATCAAATGCAGCTTTGGTACGCCCTTCTATTGTCACTTTTCTTACCGATATTTTATAGCTAACGCCGCAAGCAGCTGCGGCTTTGTAGTGAATTGTTTTGCGGTAGCGTAGCGTTAAACCACAGAACAAGGAACGGAAAAGCAGTCAGACCTCCTTGCACAATTAGGCTAAGCTCCATTTGTCCACATGTTCTTTCGCAGATTGCACCAGACCATTTACATCAAGCCCTTTGTCTTTGGCAATATCTTGCATTTTCGATTCGGCCACCTCCATGGCCACTCGTATAGTTTCTTTCATCTCACGAAAATGCTGAATAAGTTCGAACTTTGACGATCCCGACTTTATATTTGACACGCACGCTTCGGACAAGCGATGAGTAAAGTCATTTCTAGCATGCTTTGCTTCTTCAAGTGCTTTGAAGTCCCGGGCGGAAAATATATTCTTCGCCTTAAGCTCATCAAGTATGGGGCTCAATGTACGTATTTTTTTGCACTCGCGCTCAAACTCCGCATCGCTATTTGAATTAAGCAGGCAAAGAGCTAGATTTAGCTGTAGTTCCAAGGCGTGCGCCTCCATTGATACCTCACCTATAGAGGCGCACAGAAATACTTGCTTCATTTCTGGTGTCTGTTCTTCAAAATTCACGCTGCACCTCGATTTGCTCATCAGCTTTTTGCACGGCACTCGCCGCATATTACATATTTCCTCGCCGTCTATCACACCCTTAAGTCCACCACCCAGAACCAACCCTCTAAGCGTTTCAAAAAGCAGCCATCAACCGGAGCGAGACCGTTTGCGCACCTAATTTTAGATAACACGGCGCGTAGCTGTGTTATTAACCCGGCGGTAATTAGTGCCGGGTTAATAATGGCGGCATGGATGCCGCCTCGGCGGTGTACACCGCCGCGAGCTGCACTAAAACAAGAAAATCCGCGCATTTTCGCCACTTTTAGTGCAGCGAAGGCAAAATAGATCAGGACGATCTATTTTGCCGCAGGGTTAATATCGGTTTTAGGGCCGCGGCGATTAGAGCTTTATACTGGAAATAAAATGGCCGAACAAGGCGTGTTTGAAACCCGCGCCACCGCTTTTAACTGGCCTGGCGCCGCGCATC
>DAOQGS010000545.1:0-2879 GCA_035338675.1 Cellvibrionaceae bacterium | reverse complement strand
CCTCAGGGGGCTTTTGCGCTGTCGGCACGGGTATTAATTAATTATGCCGATGTGGCACGCACCGAAAGTATTAGCCCCGGTGCGCGGGTAAAGTATACGCATTTATTAATGCTTAAGCCCGGTGCGCAAAACGCCTTAGAAACCGCTTTAAAACCACAATTAGACGCCCACACCCGGTTGGTGACGCTGACCAATTACCGCTCCAATAGCCAGGATTTTATCGCCCGCATGAATACCTTTTTATTGCTGGCGGCAAGCTTAGGTGTGTTATTGGCTGGCGTGGCCCTAGCCATTGCCGCCCAGGAATATACGGCGGCCCTGGCCCAGCCGTTTGCGCTGTTAAAAACCTTTGGTATGGGCCCCAAAGCGGTGATGCGGGTGTTTTTATTATTTGGTGCGGTATTTTTTCTAGTGGCCGCTGCGGTTGCGCAGGGATTAGGAGTGGCCAGCCATTTAGCGCTCATGCTGGTGTTGAAGAATTATCTAGCCAATACCGAATTGAGCCTCACCGCGCCTATACTTGCGAGCCTGTTGGCGGGGTTAATTTTATTGCTGGCATTTTTAAGTGTGCCGGTGTGGCAGCTGTGGCGCTTTGCCCCGGCCGCCAGTTTGCGCGAGCAAAAACTCAAAACCAAAAGCGCGCTGGTGCCGGGTTTTGTGGCGGTGTTTGGGCTGATGGGGCTGCTAACGGGCGCTTGGCAGCTCAGCCTATATTTATTGCTCGGCAGTGTAGTGTTGGTGTTATTTGTGGCCCTGGGGGCGGGGCGATTAATTCAGCCTATTACGCGCTTAGGGCAATTGTGGCCGGGCGTTGGGCGGGCAGGTTTTTTAGCCTTAAAACGCCACCGTAAAAGCAACCGGTTTTTATTGGCGGTATTCGCGCTTTTATTGGTGCCGATTATTGTCATGGCGCAATTGCGCAGCCGCTTAATTGACACCTGGCAAGTGCAATTGCCCAGCGATGCGGCCAATTATTTTTTATTTAATATTTATACCGAAGATAAACAAGCCCTAGTGCCTTGGCTGAGCCAGCAGAACTTTAATGCGGCACCTTTTTATCCCATGTGGCGGGCGCGCATCACGGCGATTAATCAGCGCCCCTTAGCTGAAGTCATTCCCGAAGAGGCCAACAACCCTGCCATCACGCGGGAAATTAACCTCACCCGCAGCACACAATTGCCTGCGGGCAACGAAATTAAAATGGGCCAGTGGTGGGGGCAGGAGGAAGGGGAATTATTAATTTCCGTGGAGGAGCGTATCGCCCAGATGCTAAAGCTTAAACTGGCCGATCGCATCAGTTTGAGTTTGGCCGGTGAAGTAGTTGAGGCGAAGGTGGCCAGCGTTCGCGCCGTGCGCTGGGATAATTTAGCGCCCAATTTTTATTTAATTACCAATAAAGCGCCGCAGAGCGAACTCACCGCCAACTGGATTACCAGTTTATATGTGCCGCCCGAAAAGCGCAGCAGTTTAACGGCGCAGCTAAAACAATACCCCAATATTACCGCCATCGACGTGGCGCAAACCCTGGGCACCTTTCGGCAATTAATGCACAAACTGTCGCAAGCGGTGGAATTGGTGTGGGTATTTATGGGCCTAGCCGGTGTGTTGGTGTTATTGGCCAGTGTGCAGGCGAGCTTGCCTGCGCGTCGGCAGGAAATTGCACTTTTGCGCGTAGCAGGCGCCAGTAAGCGTTACGCCATAGCAGGTTTAGTGGGGGAATTTTTTATACTCGGTTTGCTGGCGTCCGTAGCGGCATTAGTGGTGAGTGAAGGGCTGTTGTATTGGCTGCAAGTGCGTATGTTTAAATTGGATTATGCCAGTGTGCTGTGGCCCTGGTTGGTGGTGCCGTTGTTTGTGGCTAGCCTAATCGCGTTTTTAGGTGGTATTTATTGCCGCCAATTAGTGGTGTTATCACCTGCTACTATTTTGCGCGAGCAATCCCGCTGATTAGGTAATTTAGCGGGATTGTTAACTCGGCGGCAAGGATGCCGCGTCAAAGGTGCAAACCGCCGCGAGCTGCACTAAAACAAGAAAATCTGCGCATTTTCGTAAGTTTAGTGCAGCGAAGGCAAAATAGATCAGGGCGATCTATTTTGCCGCCGAGTTAATAATAGTCGCTGCGGGTTTGGTTTCGGCAGGGGCTTTTTCAGTAATTTTGCTATCGGTACTGCCTGCGTAAAACACCAGAATTTTCACTGCAGTTTTACTGATAGCGCGGCCGTTGTGCAGAGTGTTCACCACCTCGGCTAAGGCCTCGCCCTGTTTAATAATTTTTTTGGCGCCGGTTTTTAAGGTCACTTCTAATTCCCCCTCTAATAACATGCCGAAGGAGGGCACTGGGTGCAGGTGCCAGCCGGTTTCTCCGCCCGGTGCAATTTCTACAATCATGCCGGTAATTTCCGCTTTGCCTTTGGGGTATTCAAGGGCAGTTCCGTCCCAGCTGGTTTGGGTTTTTAACAGGGGGGTTACTTTTACGCTGCTGGTGGCTTCGATGGCGAGGCTTGCGCACGCATACCAGGCGATAAAACCTGCAAACCATAAAGAAATCATTCGCATAACAGGGCCTTATTGAGAGTGGGGCGGGATAGGGATAGGAAACACTAAAGAGCGGCGAATTTTAGCCGATAACAGGGTGTCGCGCGGCAGGATTGTGCCAGGTTATGTTTCCCATTCCTCCCAATAAACCCCCGATTATCCCGCCTAAGCGGGCTAGCGGCGTTGCGCCCGTGGAAAAAATTCAGGAGCGCAGCGTGCCTCGCGTGACCGAATCCCCCACCGACAGCGAGCGCCGGGAGCGCCAGGAGCGGCGCCAACAGGCGCGCCCGCGCATCAAGGGCTACGACCTGGCAATGCCGGGTGGTTCTGAAAAAACCTTTTTT
>DAOQGS010000544.1:0-2881 GCA_035338675.1 Cellvibrionaceae bacterium | reverse complement strand
ATATGCCAAAACCTACCGATACCATCGAAAAACATCGTCGTCCGGTATTAATGGCGGTGGCCACCAGCGGCGGTGGGTTAATTAACCAACACTTTGGCCATGCCACTGAGTTTTTAATTTACGAGGCATCGCCTAATGGCGTGCGCTTTATTAGCCACCGCAAAGTGGATCAATACTGTGTGGGTAATGATTCCTGCGGCGAAAAAGAAAGTGCATTGAGCGGCAGTATTCGCGCCTTAAAAGGCTGTGAAGCCGTATTGTGTTCAAAAGTGGGTTATGAGCCTTGGTCACTTTTAGAAGAGGCCGGCATTATGCCCAATGGCGAGCACGCCATGGAACCCATCGAAGAAGCGGTATTAGCTGTTTATAAGGAAATGATTGCCAATGGCAAACTCGATGAGGTAAGCCCTGAAGCTCAACAGTTAACCGCCTAATTACGCGCTGTTTTCTGTCTGCAACGATACGCAGTGCGCAGGATGTGCACTGCGTATTTACCACCTGGTAAAGAGAGGTTGTTATGGCTTTAAAAATTGTTGAATCCTGCGTAAATTGTTTTGCCTGTTACGATGTTTGCCCCAGTAACGCCATCTACCAAAGTAGCCCGCATTTCAAAATTAATCCTAAAAAATGTACCGAATGTGAAGATGATTATTCGGTCCCCCAATGCGCCAGCATTTGCCCTATTGAAGAAGCGATCCTAAGTGCCGATGGTATAGCGCTGAACCCACCTGGCTCCTTAACTGGAATACCGCCGGAAAAAATGGCGGAAGCCATGCGCGAAATTCAAGCCCGCTAGGCCATTATTTATGTCCACTGAGCCCTTGCCCACCTTAATTTTTTACGAAAAGCCTGGTTGCGCCAGTAATGCGAAGCAAAAGGCGCAGCTTAAAGCGGTGGGCTTTACTCTTGATGTGCGCAATTTATTAACTGAAGCTTGGACAGCGCAAACGCTCGGTTATTATTTTAAGTCGCTACCGGTGGCCGAGTGGTTTAATAAAAGTGCACCTAAAGTAAAAGAGGGTCTGATTAATCCTGCAGACATAACCGCCCAGCAAGCCTTTGTATTAATGCTGCAGGAGCCGCTGTTAATTCGCAGGCCACTCATTCGCAATGCCGCCGCAGCCGATATTAATTGGGTGGGTTTTGATTTAACCCTGATCCTAGCTGATTTAGGCCTGCCCGCAGAATTAGCCAGCGATAAACCCTATGTGAGCGAAGCCTGCACTGACAGCAGTATTCGCTGTGAAACCCATGCAGATACTGAATTAAAACAACAGGAGGCCCTATGAGCCCCCCTGTTGTAGGTGCCCTAGTGCACAGTGAAGATATGTTAAATCAGCACCTAGTGTCTCAGGTCGATATTAATTCCGCCGACAAAATACTAAATGGTGGCGTTGCGCCTGCCCAGTGGTTTGACAAGCTTTTGGGCCAACAGCGCCAGGGACGCGGCTGTTTACCCTATTTTCTAGGGCTGCAACAAGCGGATTTTGAGCGGATTTTACAGCGCGTGAGCGGTCAGTTGGGGCCAGGGGTGATGGCCAATAGTTTATCCACCGGGGAGATTTTTGAGCGCGCATTGTTGCGGCAAGAGTTGTTGGAATTGCGCCGGGATGAATGGTTGGAACTGCGCAATCTGGTTAATGCCTTCGCCGCCAATACAGAAGTGCTACAGCTACAGCTGGCCGAAATTATTGCCGCGGGATGTTTGGGGGGAGACCATCTGTGGCGGGATTTAGGTTTTACCCAGCGCAGTGAGTTAAGCGAATTTATGCTACAGAATTTTCCTGCACTCGCGGCGTTGAATACAAACGATATGAAGTGGAAGAAATTTTTTTATAAACAATTGTGTGAGTTAGGTGGCGGCTATGTGTGTCGCTCACCCAGTTGCGAAGCCTGCACTGCCTATAGCGATTGTTTTGGAAGTGAAGATTAACTGCTGTTATTAACCCGGCGGCTTTTTAAGCCGGGTTAATAACTGCGGCAAGGATGCCGCGCCAAAGGCACAAGCCGCCGCGAGCTCCGCTAAAACAAGAAAATCCACGCATTTTCGCAAGTGTCAGCGGAGCGAGGGCCAAATAGATCAGGAGGATCTATTTGGCCACCGGGTTAATAGAACGGAAAATAAATATTTTTAAGACACCCTTGATACTTGAGTAGATGAGGAGGCGTTATGAGCCGATGCACACTGGTTACCATTGAAGAAGCCGAACGTATGATTGTGGATATGCCGGTATTAGTCTTGGATATGCGCGACTTTCGCGCTTACCAACGGGGCCATTTCCCTAAATCCTTGCATTTAAACAAAGATACTCTGCGCCAGTTGATCCGTTTTACCGCCAAGCAGGTGCCGATCCTCATTTATTGCGATCACGGCCATGCCAGCCAAGATATGGTGAATTTATTTGCCAGCCACGGCTTTACCAATTGTTTTAGTTTGGATGGTGGTTTTGATAAGTGGTTTCAAACGGTTAATAGCCCTAAGACGCCGTTGAGTTTTGAACTTAATAATTGGTTGGCCGCCAATGGCTTTGATGGTGGCAACCTGGATAAGCGCGGTTGGAATAATGAAACGGCCCTGATTTGTGCCGCCCGGCAGGGGAACTATGATATATGCGCTGAATTATTAGAAGCAGGTGCAACGGTCAATGCTATTAATAAAGATGGCAATAATGCACTGTGGATGGCCTGTTTTAGCGGATCAGATCAAATTGCTGACCTGTTGATTGAATACGATATTGATGTGGACCATCAAAATGACAATGGTGCGACAGCCCTAATTTACGCTGCATCCGTTGGGAATATTAATATTGTCAAACATCTGGTCTACGCAGGTGCCGATACGTCTCTCGCCACTTTAGATGATTTTACCGCGTTGGCCGTT
>DAOQGS010000543.1:0-2882 GCA_035338675.1 Cellvibrionaceae bacterium | reverse complement strand
TGGCGAAAATGCGTGGATTTTCTTGTTTTAGCGGAGCTCGCGGCGGCTTGCGCCGCCGATGCGGCATCCTTGCCGCAGTTGTTAACCCGGCATAAAAAGCCGACGGGTTAATAACTGACAGGCAAACACCAGTGCAGCTAGTTGTGGTCAGTAACAGATTTGCAGTGCCTTAAAAAACTTCTGAAATGGGTCGTCGATTGTATTCGCAGCCTGCTTGAATTAAATGCAATTTAATCCAGTCAGGCTACCAGCATTCGGCAGAACACCTATGACTTAGCCGACCCCACCACGCCTTCCACCAACCAATCCATAGATTCCAGCGCTATATCTTTTTGACCGTAGGATTTACCCGCCGGAATTACTTCTTTACCGGTGTTATCCTTAATGGGGCCTTGGTAGACAACAAAATCGCCCTGCATAAATTGTTTAATTTTGGCATCCGCCGCCGCTTTGGCAGCATCACTAACTACCTTGCCATAGGGAGAAACTTTTACAATGCCTTCTTTGATACCGCCGCGCATTAAATTCGGAATCGGTTTACCCTCTTTTAATAGTGCCGCGTAATCCAAATAGAGCTGGCTCCAATTCCACTCCGCGCCGGTTAAAAAACCTTTGGGGGCAAGGGCCGCATTGTTGGTGTGATAGCCGCAGGAAAAAATGCCGCGTTTTTCGGCGGTTTCCACCACTACTTTAGGGCTATCCACATGGCAAGTTAAAACATCCACGCCCTGATCAATCAAACTATTAGCCGCTTCAGCTTCTTTTACCGGGTTAGACCAACCGCCGGTAAATACTACAGAGGTAGTGATTTTCGGGTTAACGCTGCGGGCCGCCAGGGTAAAACTATTGATATTGCGCAGCACTTGAGGAATAGGCATAGCGGCAATAAAACCTAATTTACCGGTTTTACTCATATGGCCTGCCACTAAACCGCTGATGTACACCGCCTCATCGATATATCCAAAATAACTGCCGACATTTTTAGGGTGTTTAGCTTCATCCCACAGGCCGCCGCAGTGTAAAAACATTACCTTGGGATATTTTTTGGCGTATTTTAAAATATGCGGGTCAAAATAGCCGAAGGAGGTTGGGAATAAAACCTGGGCACCACTTAAATTAATCATGCTGTCCATGGTTTTTTGCACTTCAATGGTCTCGGGCACGCGCTCTTCATCTACTGCTTTTACCCAATCGAGTTTTGCCAGTGCGGTTTTGCCTTCAAAATGGGCTTGGTTGTAGCCGTAATCGTCGCGGGGGCCGACATAAATAAAACCCATTACCACCTTATCTTTATCCGCTGCGAACAAGGGCGGCGCTTTTACGCCTGCATAGGCGGCAGCCCCCAGCGCCGAGAGACGTACAAAATCCCGCCTGCGCAACGGCGGTAGAGCGTTTTTCTGTGCGGCAGTCGGTTCTTCTTCACACACCTCATTTATTAAATTAGTCATAGGGCCATCCTCTATCCAGGCTGTTTACTATTGAGTTTTTATCGGTTTACTGCCTTGAGGCATCAACTAAAATATCCACTTAACCATGGCTTGCGCCACATCTTCATCAATATCTTTTATGCCGTATTTATTGCGCCATATTTGATATTCAATGCCCATTTGCAGCGTGCCTTTGGCGCCCCAGGCATTACCCACATCCACCAGCAGCCTTGGGGCGGTGATGATGTTATTCTCAGCATGATCCATACCGAAGGCGTAATCGAAAAATCCTTCAAAGGCAAAATCCACACTGCCTAGGGAAAACGGCGTTAACCACACCAGGGTTACTTGGCTGCCCAAATCCTTACCTTCGCCAATTTCATTGCGTATGTAATAATTAATCTGCGCTACTGGCGTGTGGGGAATATTTAAATCAACTGCTAAGCCGTATAAATTATTGTGGAAACCCTGGCCAATTTCGGCCGTGGCAGTAAATAATACATCTTTAATAATACCCGCCGACATATCCAGCCCGGTTAACTCAGAAAAACTTAAGCGGGGGGAGATTTCACCATAATAAGAGGTGGGTTTGTTCGGGTCGCCGCGATCGCTATTGGTGATATCCACAAAGAAAAAATTATCGCCGTACTTCCAACCATTGACATGTTCCAGGGTAATTACCGAGCTACTCACCTCGGTTGAACCGAGTTTGCCGTTTTCATCCACACCAATTTGCGCGTAACTATCGCCGTATAAATATTGGAAATTGGTGGAACTCCATTTAGCCGCCCCGGCGCTTACGCCCTGGGCCGCAAACCCCAAACTCAACGCCATGGCGGCGCAAAGGGCTTTGACCTGTGACTGACTTGAGCGGGGGTGTAATTGTGCTGGGGCATTAAAGCCTTGAATTACCTGTGTTGGCATGGCGCTAACCTCTTGATGTCCGGTATATAGTTTCTTGTATATCTTGATGGATACTAACTTGTATACAAGATGCAGGCGCCGCGCCAGAGGGCCATTTAGCGGGTAAAAATAGCTATAAATCAATTGCTTGGCTGCAGGTGGGGGCGGCTACCCACGCCTATCCCGACTCCCCCTAAAGAGCCCATTTTTAGCCCAGTATGAGGCCTTGCGCCCCATTTTTGCGCGCAGGTTTCGGCTTGCTTTATATGGGGCTATGCATAACACTGCTAATTCCCTGTTCTACTGAAAAAAACGCCATGGAGCCAAAACCCAACGCGCAAGAAATTTATGAACGCCTGCGCAGCATGATTATGTCGTTACAATTAATGCCGGGCAGCCGTATTACAGAGAATCAGCTGGCGGATACCGATCATCAGAGGCCGGGGCTGACTTCGAAATACTTTTCGGTTCCAAAGGGGATTCCACCGCATCTTCGTTCTCCTGCATCGGGTTGTGGTCATGGGAGCCGAGCGGACCCGGGTCCGTCGCGGG
>DAOQGS010000542.1:2173-2904 GCA_035338675.1 Cellvibrionaceae bacterium | reverse complement strand
TAATTAAGCGCGATAAAATATCCCCGGCGCGGGTAATTTCCGCCACATGGGCGCGCTGCACGGGTGCTAGGCTGTCATCCATGGCTAAAATTTGTGAATAACCCAAAATAGCATTGAGCGGTGTGCGCAATTCGTGGCTCATGCTGGAGAGAAATTCACTTTTGGCTTGACTGGCCTTTTCGGCATCTTCCTTAGCTTTTATTACCCGCTCTTCGGCTTCTTTTAATTCAGTAATATCCATATTGGAGCCAGACATACGCACCGGCTCACCCTTTTCATTAAATACCATCTGCCCGCGGGCGCGCACCCAGAACCAGCGATCGCCTTTTCCGCGTATGCGGTATTCCACATCAAAGGGGCCTTGTTTGCGAATATGTTGGGCTAATACACGGTCAAATTGTTGCAGGTCATCCGGGTGCATACGCTTGCGCCAAGCCGCCATATGATCCACCCCTTGGGCGATGGCTTCGTGGTTTTCCGTATAACCTAAATGCTCCCAGCAGCGGGAGGAATAATGAAAACCATCCTGGTCTAAAACCCACTCCCAAATGCCGTCGTTGGAAGATTGCAAAATACGCGCATGGCGCTCTTCACTTAATTGCAACGCCTGCTGCATTTGTTTTTGTTTGGTGACATCAAATGCGATACCGCTGACAAAGGTCACCCAGCCCTGTTCATCTCGCGTGGCGTCGGCGCGACCTTCAGGTAGGCCTCTAGCACATCGACCAGCT
>DAOQGS010000542.1:0-2163 GCA_035338675.1 Cellvibrionaceae bacterium | reverse complement strand
CCGCCGTTTTTTTTGCGCACCCGGTAGGTAACTTCCCCCATCAGAGTGTGGGCCTTAAATAATTTCCAGATGGCCTCCTGCATGCGGCTGACATCTTCCGGATGCACATAATCAAAATAGTTGGAGGACATGGAAATAACTTCCACGTCTTCATCCGTATAACCTAAATATTTCCAATAACCGCCGCTCCAATCCATTTTTTGTTTTTTTAAATCCCAGTCAAAATAACCATAGCCGTGGCTGGAGCGAAAAATACGCTGATGGCGCTGCAAGGAGGCGCGCATATCCGCAATATCCTGCTCCTCCGCCGCTGATCGGCGGGAAAACAACGATTGAAGTAGAGCCTTAAACACGTGTTAATTCCTATAGAACCAATAACAGCCCGAACCCTAAACCACTATGACGAAGCGACCTTAAGCACGAACCTAAAGCCGCTATACTCCAATGGAGCACGCCTGTGAGGAGCATGATATGTGGAGCAAATTGAGCTGTTCGCTTAAAGATGAACTGGAATATTTATTTGCCGCAATGGCCGAGGCCGCCCTGCCCGATCAACTCTGGCTGCCGACGCAGCTAGCCTCTGCCAGCAGTACACAGGCACCTAAACCTGCGCAGCATTAAACCTAACCTTGGCCATATTCGTCCAGCCACTTAAGGTTGTTGGCGTAGGTAATAGATGGCTGGTGTAGTTAATGGGCGACTGGTAGAGAGGAGCCATACTGTATCCCCCATAAAAAAAGGGCCTTGCGGCCCTTTTTTTATGGCATTTCATCCACTTCATCCTGCACCACTTCGGCAGGAATCAGATCCTCACGGGTCACCTTCAAAGTAACCAACAAACCCGAGGCTATATAAACGGAGGAGTAGTTACCAAAGGTTACGCCAAATAACAGCGCCAATGAAAAGTGGTGAAAGGCCTCTCCGCCAAACAAAAACATAGCCAGCACACTCATGTTGATTGAGCCGGAAGTCATGATGGTACGGCTTAGGGTTTGAGTGATGGAGGTGTTAATAACATGCTTAACATCAGCATCGCGCATGATGCGCAAATTTTCACGCACCCTATCGGCCACGATAATGGATTCGTTGATGGTCAAGCCGATGATGGTTAACACTGCGGCCAATACGGTTAAATCAAAATCCAACTGAAAGAACGAGAACACGCCGAGGATTAATACTACGTCGTGCAGCAATGCGAGAATCGACCCCATTGCAAATTTAAATTGAAAGCGCACAGCAACGTATAAAAATACGCCCAAAATAGCCACTAACAGGCCAATACCGCCAGAGTTCATTAACTCCTCGCCCACGTGGGGGCCAACATATTCCGATTGTTTGATGGTAATTTCCTGGCCAGAGGCTTTGCGCAGAATATTGGTGAGTACCACACCTAACTCATTATTGGCCGCAGAACTTTGTACACGGACCAAAATGTCCGTTGGCTCGCCAAAATTTACCACCACTGCAGACGGATAACCGGCGGATACGAGGGTTTCGCGCACTTGTTTTAAGTCTGGCGCTTGGGTGTAGCGCAATTCCAGCGAGGTGCCACCAGTAAAATCCAAGCCGAACTTTAAGCCCTTAGTGCCCAAGCTTACTAAGGAGAGAATGGTGAGTATTAGGGAAACAAACATCAGCACCCGCCGATGAGGTTCTCCCATAAAGTTAATCGCATTTTTTGTAATCATTGTTGTAATCCCAGAGCAATTAAATATGAAGTTTGGTTACGTTGCGGCGGCCATAAATCAAATTAACCATGGACCTGGAACCAACAATGGCACTAAACAAAGAAGTGGAAATACCGACGAATAAAGTAGCCGCAAAGCCCTTGATAGGGCCTGTGCCTATGGCAAACAAAATGGCGGCGACTAACATGGTGGTTAAGTGGGAGTCGAGAATGGTAATAAAGGCGCGATCAAAGCCTGCCACAATGGCCGCATGGGGCTGCAACCCAGCCTCCAACTCCTCTTTTATACGGGCAAAGATCAATACGTTGGCATCCACGGCGATACCCATGGTTAACACAATACCGCCGATACCAGGCAATGTGAGGGTGGCGCCCATAACAGCCATAATCGCCAGCAACATGACCAGGTTGATACACAGGGCGATATTGGCGGTTAAACCAAACACCTTGTAACCCAAAATCATAAATATACCCAC
>DAOQGS010000541.1:0-2904 GCA_035338675.1 Cellvibrionaceae bacterium | reverse complement strand
CTCTTTTTGACGGTCTGAAATGATGTGTATTCATTGCTTCCGTACAGCTAGTAAGCGAGCGGTAATTTTGCAGCAGGCTGAAGCAATCAAACAGTGCAATATAACTTCCTGCCCAGCCATTATTGAACGCCCCCCACCCACAATTTGTGCGCGGCCTCCACCAATTGTATGGAGTTAACCACATTGAGTTTTTTCATTATATTTTCTTTGTGTTTTTCCACTGTGCGCAGGGATATGGAGAGGTTCTCGGCAATTGCATGCAAGCTTATGCCCTGGGCAAATAAATGTAACACCTGCAACTCCCGCTGAGTCAGCCCCACTTGAGCATCGGCAATTAATTCTGCCACCGTCGCGGAGACAAAATGCCTGCCCTCGGCCACCTCAGCAATCCCCTGCAAAATAGTATCGGCGTTATCGCGTTTATGTAATAACCCATCGCACAGGGTTGCCTCTAACTGTTGCAGCGCCGCGCCCGATTGAATGCCGGTTAATAAAATTAATTTCAACTCCGGCATTTGGCTGCGCAATTGCTCGCTCAGGCTCAGGGGGTCTCCGCCTGGCATCTGATAATCAAGTAGCATACAATCTGGCGCCACACGGATAGCCTGTTCAACTAGCCCGCTAAAGGACTGAGCATGGGCTATCACCCTATGGCTGGAGCGCGCCTCAATCAAAAGCGCCAGGGATTGCCGAAAAATATCGTGATCATCCGCGATCAAAATGTTCATAAAAGAGATACCCCGTTGAAAAGCGCCATGCGTTCCGTTATTCAATTGTTATTTTTGTGCGCGCCCACCCGCAGGTTTGTAGCCAACAGGTACAGGCTTGCAAGCCTTGGCATTCTAGCAGTTATTCTCACCCTAACAGGCAGCCCAATAAGCCGCGCAGCTGAGATCCCCACCGCAAGCGCAAGCGCGCAGCGGATTAATTCCACCCTCGCCGCACATAATATTAATCAGAATGAAGAAGAGGATAACGCGGCAGCGCAAGTGGTGGCCAGCCCATTTCTCAATATCCCAGCGGTGAATTTAAGCCGTGTAAAACCCACCACACCGCTTGAACCCTATGTCTTTTATCTACCGGATACCAACGGCGGCCTGGATGCACTGCAGGCGATGCGCGCACTGCCCAACTTTATGCCGTTGCAAAAAAAGCCCATCACCTTTCAAACCAAATCCCATTGGTATGCGCTGCCATTGCACAATGATCTTAATATGCCTGTGGAGCGCTTTATTACTACCGGCGTATCCACCGCCCCGCTTTTGCGCGCCTATTGGATAAGCCAAGAGATTGCCGCCAATCCGCAGGATATTAAACCCATTGCCAGCCAACTGGCCTATGGGTTTCCCACGTTGCTATTTAATCTACCCATAAATAGCGGTGAATCCGGCGTATTTTTAATTGAGTACCAAAGCATTGCCCACTTCCCCATCACACTACACCTTTATGATGCCGCGCAGCTGTTTGAGGCCACCCAGCGGCTTAAAATGGCCAATGGTATTTACATCGGCGCCATTGGCATTTTATTTTTGTTTTTCTTTGGCCAGTTCCTTATCAGCCGCGAGAAGGTCTACTTTTATTATTCTATGTTTGTATTATTTGCCATTTTAATCATGATGCAAATAAGTGGCCCTGCGCAGCTGTTCAATCAAGATAGCCACCATCAAACCATGCTCACCACCCTCATAGGCGGCGGCATTTATACTTTCTACTTTATTTTTACCGCTGAATTTTTGCAGTTTAAACAGCGCAATAAATTCCTCTACCGCGCGCTGTTAATCCTGAGTGCCAGCGTATTGGCCTTAACCGCTATCAGTATTGTCTACCCCAGCGCCTATGCGCTGAGCGTCGTAATTGCTATCGGCCTGCCTTTTCCTATTGCAGGGGCCATCTGGGCCTGGCGGCAAAAAATCTCCTCGGCCCTGTTTTTTTTGGTGGGTTCGCTCACCCACTGCATTTCCACCTATTTTTTATTATTTGCCTGTTTAGGCTTTGCCCCCTTTCGCAATGAGTTGATTTTCCGCATCGCCTGCCTTGGGATGATGTTCGATATTATTTGTTTTGCTCTGGCGATTATTTACCACAGCCACCAGGTGCGCATTCATTACAACCGACAATTACAAGAGCGCATCGATGATTTAAATGCCCTGGCCGAAAGTGAGCGACTCTCCGCGCAGGCGCTTAGTATGTCTAAGCAGGCAGTACTGAATTTAGCCGCCACCGCCCACGATTTACAGCAGCCCCTCTCGGCCATGCAGTTATTATTATCCCTGCAAAATTCAGCCGACCCAGCCATTCAAAACGTACAGGGTGCGCTTAATTACGCCTGTTCGTTATTAAACTCCGCTCTGGGCACCGCCCGCCAGGATTATCAAACCTTTGCTGAAATGGTCGATAGCAAAAGCCTGCTTGGCGCCGCCCAGGCTCGCCACCAAGCGCGCTTTAGTGAGAAAAAAATCACCTTAAAAATGCGCAGCCCAGCCCATAGGCTTAAATGCCTGCCCATAGTGGTTAATCGCATTTTGGATAATTTACTGTCCAACGCCCATAAATACACCCACAGCGGCACCGTATTAATTGCTGGCCGCAAACGTAAAAATGGCGATTTTTTAATTCAGATCTGGGATACCGGGCGCGGCATGGATCACAAGCAAACCCAGCGCCTAACAACGCCTTTTGAGCGCATCCAGGATACTGAAGAATTAGGCTTTGGCTTAGGGTTATTTATTGTCAAATCCCTCTGCCACCAAGCGGGCTACCATTTCGCTATTCACTCCAAAGAACAGCGCGGCAGTTGTGTGAGTATTTTAATTCCCCACAGCCAATCCAAGCAGGATTGGCTGGAGGTTTAGGGAACCTCTGAAAAATTACCTTACTCGCCCTGGCGTCGTTGAATTTGGCAAA
>DAOQGS010000540.1:0-2904 GCA_035338675.1 Cellvibrionaceae bacterium | reverse complement strand
GCACCTTTGATGCGGCATCCTTGCCGCCTTTATTAACCCGGCACTAATTGCCGCCGGGTTAATAGCTGAACTACTTCCTTGCCAGCGCGGGCGGTGTTCTATTTTGGCTGGGCGTCGCCGCCTATGTATCCAATAAGCAACTAGCCGGGCGAGTGAAAACGTCATAAAAATGTAACCGGGCGCGGCTGGGCATTCGCTAGAATGAGGCCGCGCTCGGCAGTACTTTAAAAATACACTTCTTGAGCAATTATTTCTCACTCGCCAAGGCAACTTTATGACACACAGGGTAAAACTCTCAGCGTTTTGGGTTGCCAATCAATTTGATTTAAAAGGCATCAAGGCATTTCTCGATATTAAACCGCTCGCCGATAGTTCCTCTGAACTGTTTTACGGCTTCGCAGGGGAGAAGTTCCAGTATTATTTTAATTTTGGTGTTCTGGTGCTGTCTGGCTATACCGAGGATGAGATGAAATGGGCCATTAAAACCGTACATAACTTCCAGCGGGACCCCAGCGAGAATTGGATGCGCGATGACCACGCTATAAACGTCGCTGCCGATAGCGATATTGTGTTTGGCTTTGATGAATTGACAGTGGCCAAGGTGGATGCCCAGGTGATTCGCATCTCCATGTTTAACCTTGCCCAATCGGTGGCTTTAGATCATTACCACGAAGTGTCGGAAAATCTGCTCACTGAAGTAAAGGGCTTCACCGACCAATTGGAGCACACCGGCAAACTTAAAATTAGTCGATCCAATATGCGTCGCTTTTTAGGCCGCGCCCTCAATACACAAATTGATATTGCTGAGAATATTTATATCTTTGATGCCCCAGATCTAGTTTGGTACGACGATTACTTAGATAAGCTGCATCAAGGTTTGATGAAACATTTTGATTTGCGCGTGCGCTTTAGCGAGGTGGAGTACACCATGCGCATTATCGCCGAAAACCTGGCAGCCTTTCGGGAGATCATTCACCAGCGGGAGAGCAATTTTCTTGAGTACATTATTATTGCGTTAATTTTTGTTGAAGTATTGGATTTAATTATCGCCAAACTTTTGTGATAGATAAATCCGTGACGGCTGTTATGCCGGGTTAATAAGTGCGGCAAGGATACCGCACAGGTGGCGCAAGCCGCCGTAAGCTCCGCTAAAACAAGAAAATCCACGCATTTTCGCAAGGCTCAGCGGAGCTGAAGGCAAAATAGATCAGAACAATCTATTTTGCCACCGGGTTAATAGCAACGTATTTCTGAGTTTTAAAAAATTCTCAAATCCTAATCAGATTCTCTTAGAGTTTAATCCCGCGGCTAATTAATTCACTCACCAACGGATTGGGCAGCTGCCGTTTTACTGTCACCGCATAAAAATTTTCAAACGCATTGGGCAGGGTGAGGTAATTAACCAGTTTGCCCTGGGATAATTCATCCTTTACCACTACCTCCGGCATGACCGCCAGCGCCCCTGTGTCGCGGGCGAGCAGGCGCAGCATGGCCATGTCGTCGGCTTCGGCGACTATGCGGGGTTTAAATTGCTGTTGGGCGCAGAAGCTGTCGAAGGCCGAGCGGATGGGGCTGTCGGCCACTGGGGCTACCCATTCGCACGCCTCATAGCGTTTGGAAAACACCTTCTCCAGGGGCAGCTGGGGCGGGCCGAGGATGGCGATGGGTTGGCGGGCGAGCAGTTGGCATTGCCAGAGTTCGGCTTGGCCGCCCTGCACCTGAATGTTGGTAAGGGCCAGGTCGAATTCGTGGCTGGCCAGGGCGTTTAGCAGATTCACCTGGCCCCGCGCCTGCAACAGGTACTGGGTGTTGGGCCGGCGGATAAGCGGTTCAATAAAACTCTCCACAAAGTTGCGCGACATGGTGGTGAGCACACCGATGCGCACCCGCCGCACAGCCGGTTGAATGCCCTGGCTCAACAGGGATTCAAGCTCCTCGCCGCGGGTAAAAATCTCTTCGGCGTAGGCCAGGGCGCTCTGGCCGCTGTCGGTGAGGTGCAGAGCGCGGCTTGCGCGGCTGAAGAGTTCAACCCCCAGGCTGGCCTCTAACTGGCGGATTTGAGCGGATAGGGCGGACTGAGAAATGTGCAGGCTGGCGGCGGTTTTGGTGAGGTTGCCCTGCTTGGCCACGCGCCAAAAGTAATACAGGTGGTGGTAGTTCAGTTTGCTCATGGCCGGGGTTTCGTTCTGTTTTTGTGAATGAAATCGATCAAATTATGTATTTTACCTATGGTTTAGGCTAGCCCAGAATTCCCCCCGCATTCGCTTTTATCCGGGGAGGTAAACATGACGCTATTTGATTGGGCAGGCTCTGCCGCAGCCTGGGGGCTTTGGGGGGTATTGGCGCTGCCGCTTTTGTTACTGGGGGCCGCCCATAGGCTTGGCGCTTGGCGGCTGGCCCAGTGGCTGGGGGGCGCGGGGCTGCTGTTGGCGCTGGCGCTGTGGTGTGCCGCCTTGCCCTCGCCCTTAACTAGCGGGGTGCTGCGCTTGGGGTTTGTGCAGGCGAGCCTGCTGGTGTTGGTGAGTTTGCTCGGCTGGCTGATCTATCGCTATGGGGCTAGCAATTTTCGCGGCGATCAAGACGGGCCGCGCTTTTTACGCGGCCTTGCCGGTGTGCTGTTGGCGGTGCAAACCCTGCTGCTGGCCGACCATCTGTTGCTGTTCTGGGCCGCCTGGGTAATGGTGAGCATCAGCCTGCACCAGCTGTTGTTGTTCTACCCCGAGCGCCCCCGCGCCAGGCTTGCGGCCCATAAAAAATTCCTCATCGCCCGCAGCGCCGAGGCCCTCTTGGCCCTTGCCATCGGCTTGTTGTACAGCCAGTCCGGCAGTTTTTCCCTCGCCGCCAATATGGCCCAGCTTACCGGCGGGGAGCTGGCCTGGCCCCTAACTCTGGCCGCCCTGTGTT
>DAOQGS010000539.1:0-2908 GCA_035338675.1 Cellvibrionaceae bacterium | reverse complement strand
CTGCCGCTAAAGGGCACGCCTTTTTGCAGCCAATCGGCCAGGGCCAGCAGGGATTTTTGCATCACCCAATCGCCGATAGGATTAATTAAACCAGTCTCTTCCGCGACGCGAATAAATTTTAATGGCGAGATAAAACCCTGGGCCGGATTATTCCAGCGAATTAACGCCTCGGCCCCCACCTGCTGACCGTCTGCATCCACCTGGGGCTGGAAAAACAGTGATAACTGATCTTTTTGCAGGGCGTGGCGCAGGCCTTTTTCTAAAGATAAACGCTCATTCGCCAACTCGCGCATTTGCGGGGTAAAAACGAAATAACTGCCCCGCTGGCGTTTTTTTGCTTCATATAAAGCAATATCCGCCGAGCGCACCACATCAATTACCGTATCGGCCTCGGTGGGAAACGTCACCACTCCCACCGAGCAGCTCACATCCAATACATGGTCGCCCACATGCAAAGGCTCGCTCATGATTTCCAAAATCCGCGTGGCAGTGCGCTGAATTTGTTTGCGCGGCTCCCCCTCAATGCGCTCTTCAAGCACCGCAAATTCATCGCCGCCGATGCGCGCAATTAAAGCGGCGGTGTGAATATGCTGGGATAAGCGCTGGCCCACGCAGCGCAACACCTCATCGCCAAAATCATGGCCGAGGGCATCGTTAATGGTTTTGAAATGATCCAGATCCAAGACATAAAACGCCGCGCGAAAATCATTATCGTGGCGATGCATCAATAAATCGGCGATGTGTTCATGCACTACCATACGGTTGGGCAAGCGCGTGAGGTAATCTTCAAACGCCATACGGCGCACATTATTTTCCGCAATCTGCCGCTCCCGCACCTGCAGTTTTAAATCCGCCTTGCCCTCTTGCAATAATTCCCCCTGATGCACAGATTCCACTGCCAAATGGGCGGTAATCCAAATCATCAATAACACCAGCGGAAAACCCGCTAAATCCCGCCAAACAATTACCGGTTGTATATACCAACAGAGCAACAACAGCACCGCTTCCAACAACCAAAACAGCCCAAAACCAACACACAACCTAAGCCTGCGCTGCTGCCAAGCCGCGTGCGCCTGCACCAGCGCCCAACTGATGGCAATGCCAACCAACACCGCCAGAGAGAATAAAAGCGGCGTATTCGCAGGCACAAATGCGCGCCCGTTATCAACCAGCGGCCAAACTAAATTCACTGCGGCTAAGTGGCCGGAATCAAAACCCAAATAATCAGGCCCTATACCCAACACCCCTAAATACACCAGGCCTATGCCTGCGGCTATAACACTCGCCACAGGTTTGCGCCGCCTGCGCAAAAGCGCCGCCTGGGCACTTAACAATAAAGGAATTAATACCGCGGCCAACACCAGCTGCCTAATGCTCGCGGCTCGGGCAGCCGGCAAATCGGCGGCATTAAATTGTGCGGCGCAGGTTAGTTGATAAGCAGTGAGGGTAAAACACAGGAGGGATAAAACAATAAACAGCAGGCGTGCGCGGGGGCGTTTGATATAAATCGCCACACAGGTGCCGATAATTCCCAATGCAATTGCGCAGCCTGCGGATACATAAAACGCCAAGGATAACGGCGAAACAGGCAACAACACAGTCATAGAACTCAACAACAGGAATTAGCAGGCCATGAAATAAGGCATCAGATAACAGCGGCGCAAACGCTGTTTTTTACACTCTGGCCACCGGGTTTAATTACGCATGTCCGCACGCAGCTGAATGTGCGGTTTTTGATTAATTTGTCCGCCCGGCTCTAAAACCGCAAATTGTTGGCTGTAGCCATCGCGAATAACCACTATTGCCGGTAATTGTTGACGGCGAATAAACCATAATTGCCAACCAAAATATTCCATGGTGCGCAGGGATAATTGCTGCGACTGATCCAGCCATTCATTCACAGCAGGCGGAACAGGCGGCATCACACCGCGCGGCATAAAGCTCTCAGGCAGAGGGATGGCGCCTATTTCCTCTACAGTCTGCAGGTCGGAAGGGTTCATGGCCAAAAAGCCCTGTTTTAGGTGTAAGACCTATAGAGCTTTGACCTTATCGAGGCATTTGTCAAAATTTTCTGCTGCCACGCAGCATGATAGATGCAATTGCAATAACAAAACGTGTTAATAAGAAAAAATCAAACCTAAAAACCGCAAAGGAATGGCCGTTCACTATAAAACACCCGCGAGTTTCCCAGCGCCAATTACCGGCCAGGCTCAGCTGCCGGGTGCGGACGAGACAAAATCGTTGGAACCAGTGGCACAGCCTATTTTACTGAGCGCAGGCGCAATTCCGGTTTCATATTGGCGCGGCCTGTATCTTCCAAGACAGAAAATTTGCCCGAATCCTGATGGCGCAAAACCACCAAAGGTGGGCTATTAGCTTCGCGCCGCACAAACTGCAAACGCCAGCCTAATAGCTCCATTTGCCGCAGAGTTTGCAGCTGGGGCTGGCTGAGGTAATTTTGGATATTGCGCGGAATAGCATTAGAGAGCGCCTGGCGACGCTCAGATTTAGCGGTATTGGAAATAATGCGGGTCATGGATGGCCCCTTCTTTATTGTTTTAGTTCGTTATTGTTATTTTGCTGCGATGGTCGACGCAATTCTCATGTTTGTCAAACAGCATATGTTCATACTGTGCTACAGATTAAATAGCGGCAAACGGATGAGATTAGCATCACGAATATTGTTCCACCCATGGGGGAATTATCCCATATGCCTAGCAGCCCGTACCCTGAGCCGAATATTTATAGACCTCTGTGAGCAAGGTTGTGAAAGACCAAGAGGAAACTGTAGCGCCTTGTGTATATGCATTTTTTGACGGGCAAGGGAGATACACAAAATCAACCTAAAAACCACAGTTGAACTCTACTACGGCCGCCTAATGCTTGAATCTGCACGCTTTTTTGTCAA
>DAOQGS010000538.1:0-2915 GCA_035338675.1 Cellvibrionaceae bacterium | reverse complement strand
AGGGGCCGGGTGCCTTCCCAGATCACCATCACCACGGAACCTGCCGCCACTTCTTCAGCCCGCTGCAAAAAAATCGCCGAAGGGTTACTCACCTCCCGCATTCCCTGCTCGGTCATGGCAAAGACCCCCAGCTCGTTAATAGCGCCGAAGCGGTTTTTATTGCCTCTGAGGGTGCGAAACCGGCTGTCGTTGTCACCCTCGAGCATGATCGAGCAGTCGATCATATGCTCCAGCACCTTAGGGCCTGCAAGGCTGCCGTCTTTAGTCACGTGGCCCACCAAAATTACGCAGGTGCCCGATTGTTTGGCAAAGCGCGTCAGCACAGCGGCACTTTCGCGCACCTGCGAGACGCTGCCGGGGGCACTGGTGATGTCGCTCAGGTGCATCACCTGCACCGAGTCCACCACCATAATGCGCGGTTTGTGTTGGCCAGCTAAGTACAACACTGCCTCCACATCCGTTTCGGCCGCCACTTGCAAGCGATCATTGGGGAGGCTCAGTCGCTGAGCTCGCATGGCCACCTGCTGCAGGGATTCTTCGCCGGTGACATAAAGGGCAGGGGCCTCTTGGGCCAGATGACAGAGGGTCTGCAACAGCAGCGTGGACTTGCCCGCACCGGGGTTGCCGCCAATTAACACTACAGAACCGGGCACAAAACCGCTGCCGAGCACCCGGTCAAACTCCTGCATGCCGGAGCTAAAGCGCGGTAAATCCACCAGGTTAATATCTTTTAATACCTGTACTTGGCTCGCACTACCGGCATAACCCACCGCTCGCCCACTCGCTGGCTGCGTGCCGAGACGGATTTCCTGCACGCTGTTCCAGGCCCCACAGGCACTGCACTGCCCCTGCCACTTATTAAATTCCGCACCGCAGTTATTACACACGAAGGCAGTTTTAGTTTTGGCCACAGCGGCTCCTTAAATAAGGTGAGATTGGCATTGCGATGGTTTTTTGATCAAAGGCCTTGCGAACTGGCGAAGGCCTCTTACACTTAAATGTGAAATGGTTGGATTTCCCTGCTTCAACTTATCCCCCCAAACATTCCTTCCTTGCCCTTGGAGGAGCGGGTAATTAAGTGGCGTACCCGTAGGTTTGTCACAGTATTGAGGTTATATGCACGGCTTTCAAGAAATTGATTTTTCGCGGCGCACCCAAAATAAAGACCTAATCTGGGATTTAGATACGTTTGCCCAGCGGCGAACAGCCCATGAATTTGTCATGCATTTTGAAAATAAAATCTGCGTGTTTTCGCCGAGTGTTGAGCAGATATACAGCAATTACAGCATTACATTTCCGGCAGAAGAAAATAAGCGCTTAATTATCCTGCCAAACCCTAGCGCCCATCACGATATTTTTCAGTCAATTCCAGAAGGCGCGGTAAAACCCACCGGGCTTTATATAGTGCCCAGCAAACAAAGTGAGTTAAACCTGCGCATTCCCCTGAAAACCCAAGACTCGCCCTGGCGAGATGTGCCTTTGCATGTGGGTCTTAAATTGATTAACAGCCGCAGGCCGCGCCATCTACCGCTATTGCCTATTTTGGTTAAGGGCGATTTACGGGAATTAGATTCGCGCACTCCGGTATTGCACCTGCACGCGGTGTCTCTGAGCGCTTTAAGTAAGCTCTCCGCCCTAGAATTAAATGCAATCCGCAAGGTGATTTTAGATCGCATCAGTGCTCTGCAGTAAAAACCCGCGCTGAAAAACCACAGGCTGCGTTAAGCAGAACCAAACAGGCCCATTATTAAATGGGTCTGTTTGCAGGTGGAAACCAACAAAAATAACTTAACGATCTCGTACTCGAAAGGTAATCGGTATAGTGAAGGTGAACGAATCGCTTTTAATTTGCTCGGGAATTGCAGGGTAGGGTGAGGCACGGTTGGCGGCCTCCACGGCAGCTTGTGTCAGTACAGGAACCTCATTGGTGCTGGAGCTTTTTACGTTGGTAACCTGGCCTGAGCGGTTAATGGTAATGGCGAGGCGCACGGTACCCTCTTGCTCTTTAGAAAGGGCAGATTTGGGGTACTTAACAAAACCCGCCGTGCGCTTGCTGAGTTTGGCAATATAGAGCTGTTGCACCAACAAGCTGTCAGCCGTTTCCTGCTTTTCTTCCTCTTCAAAAACCTCATTGGCTTTAGCTGCTGCAGGCTTAGGCGCACTTGCCGCCGGTGTAGCCGCTTTGGCCACTTGGCTGGCCGCTTGCGCCGCTGCCGCAACGGGAGCAGCAGCTGTGGCGGTAGCCGCAGGGCTAGACGGTTCCTGGGCTTCTGGTTTAACGGGCGCTTTTTCCACCGGCTTAACCGCTTCAACCTTCGCCACTTCTTTCACCGCTTCTTTAACAGGGGGCTCTGTTTTCGCCACTTCTTTTACTGGCGGTTCAACCTTGGCTACAGGTTCAACTTTGGCCGGCTCAGGTTTAGCCGCTGCTACCTCAGTTGGTTTGCCTTTGTTTTTGCCGGCCGCAATCAATGCGGCACGAATAACCGCGATGCGCTCAGGCGTTGGACTGATTTTGCTGTAAATACTGATAGTTTTTTCATCCACCTTGCCGCTGGTTAATAAACCATCGCGAAAACTGGAGGATAAGGGCACAGGGCCAATCCAAGTACGCAGTAACAGGTTATAAAATTCACCGCTGGGAATTTTGCCGAGTTCTAAGTTGTTCACGCGCACCACCGTGGCGTTGCCCTGGCGGGCAATACTGAGAATGTCATCGCGCTGTAATTTAATCGACATGAGATTGCTAAAATCGGCGAGGTTTTGCGAGTGTTTCGCCATTTCCCCCGTCCCGGCATTTATCGCCACCCCTTCAATCCACATGCGTTTAAAGCGGTTGCCTAACAGGCTGCCTGCCAGCACACGCACCTCCATACGCTGGTCACTTTCGTCCAGCAATATAGCTTTGGCATCAC
>DAOQGS010000537.1:0-2918 GCA_035338675.1 Cellvibrionaceae bacterium | reverse complement strand
AGGTATTCCAAACAAAAGGGCACAGTGTACGCAAAAATACCTGCGCTGCCGCAGGCTTAGGTCAAGTTTTTCAGGGGCTTACTTTTTTAACAAACTGGCGAAGCTCGCCGCCACCGCGGCAGCGCCGCCCTGCAGCCAGCCTCCGTCCACCGGCACTATGGCGCCAGTAATAAAGTTCGCCAGGGGCGAGGCCAACAGCAGGGCGGCATTGGCAATATCCTCCACCTCCCCTAAGCGCCCCATGGGTACCGATTGGGCGCAGGCGGCCATCAATTCTGGCGTGGGCGCTAAGCGAGCCATGCCCTCAGTATTGGCAATAGGGCCGGGGATGATGGCATTCACTCGCAAACCCTCGCCACCCCACTCGCAAGCGAGGCTGCGGGTGAGCATCTCCACCCCGGCCTTGGCGGCGCACACATGGGCTTGGGCCAGCATGGGCAACTGCGCTTGCGGCGCGGAGATATTCAGCACACTTGCGCCCGGCCGCTGTAAATAGGGGTACACCGCGCGCATCACATGGTAGGTACCCAGCAGATCGATATTCACCACCGAGGCAAAGGCATTGGGGGACATCTGTGCCCCCAGGGCAGGGAAATTACCCGCCGCGCCAGACACCACCACATGCAAAGGCCCCCAGGCTTCAGCCAATTCTTTGATGCCCTCCGACAGGGGCGCATATTCGCGCACATCGGCGGTAAAGCCCGCCACTTCATTGCCAAATTGGGAAAGCTCGGCCAGGGTGTCCTGCACCTTTTCCTCACTGCGGCTGACCACCGCCACATGGGCGCCATGCTGGGCAAAGGCGCGGGCAATACCGCGATTGATACCGCTGGTGCCGCCCACTACCAAAACCCGCTGGCCGGTGAAATCAAATTGAATCATGGGTGCCTCCTAGGGCGCAGGCTGGGATGCTGTTGGATTCGGGCTGCGCCACTTGGCGCTCATGGCCGCCACAATGGCGGCAAATTCCGGCCCTTGCAGCAGCTGAAAAAAACGTGCTTCCTCCGCCGCCATGGCCTTGGCAAGTGCTTCCTGCCAGGGCTCTTGCAGCAGGGCGCGATGGGCGAGCAGCGCACTTAAGGGCCGCCCAGAAATCTCGCGGGCATAATCACTGATTACAGCAGCTGGATCATCACACACACGGTTAATAAACCCGGCCTGCAAAGCATCCGCAGCAACAATGGGCTCAGCCCGCAACAGCCAATCCGCCGCCCGGCCCTGGCCGATACGCAGAGGTAACAGGAGGCTCGCACCGCATTCACAACACAGGCCGAGGCGATTAAACGGCAGACTAAATTGGGCGCTCGGTGCGGCAATTACAGCATCACAATGCAGCAGCATAGTGGCACCTATGCCCACCGCCCAGCCATTCACCGCCGCCAACAGCGGTTTTTTAAAACTCGCCAAGCGGTGAATACAGTTTAATAAGGGTTTAAAAAATGCCCCGCCCTGCTTGCGCCCGGCAATAAATTCCGCCAGGTCATTGCCGCTGCAAAAATCCCCTTCCCCGCCCAACAATACACAGACTTTTATATCCTCTTGGGCCTCGGCCTGTTTAAGGGCCGCCTCTATTTGCTCATACATGGCAATGGACAGCGCATTTTTGCTGGCAGGGTTACCCCAAGAGATGTAGAACACGCCCGCCTCAATGGCCGAGCGCACGTAAATGTCAGTCATAACAAATTCCTTAAAAGACTATTGGAAAGCTTAGCGAATATTCCGGGCGCAGGATTCGGCCAGCTTGCATATGCGCGCTTGAAGGTTACAATCCCGCACCCTTTATTTGCGATTACATACCGACCCATATGAGCCTGCGCCAACAACTCGCCGAACACGTCCGCCACGCTATGAACCAAGCGGGTGTACCCGCCACTTGCGACCCGGTGATCGCCCCCAGTAAAAACCCCAGTTTCGGCGATTACCAAGCCAATGGCGCCATGGCCGCAGCCAAACACATGGGGCAAAACCCACGGGAGTTGGCACAAACCATCGGCGCAGCGCTTAATACCGGCGGTATGATCGCCAAGGCGGAAGTAGCTGGCCCAGGTTTTATTAATATTCACCTCAACCCAGCTTGGCTGGCCCAGGCGGTGGCAGAGTTTAACCCGAGCCAGGCGCAAAAGGTGGCTAAAACCCAAACCATAGTGGTGGATTATTCCGGCCCCAACCTCGCCAAAGAAATGCACGTGGGCCACTTGCGCTCCACCATTATTGGCGATGCTGTAGTGCGGGTGCTGGAATATTTAGGCCATAAGGTAATCCGCCAAAACCACGTGGGCGATTGGGGCACGCAATTTGGCATGTTGCTGGCCGAATTGGAAAACCAAATGAACAGCGGCGAGCAGGCGGAATTAGCCCTAAAAGATTTAGAAGTGTTTTACCAACAAGCCAAAAAACACTTTGATGAGGACAGCGCCTTTGCCGATAAAGCCCGCGAATATGTGGTGCGTTTACAATCCGGCGATACCCATTTATTAAACCTGTGGCAATCCTTCCGCGCCGTATCACTGCACCACAGCGAAGAAATTTACCAATTATTGGGCGTGTCGTTAAATGCCAGCCACACCTTTGGCGAGAGCGCCTACAACGACTATTTAGCCCCCCTGGTAGCCAATTTAGAACAACAGGGTTTAGCAGTTAATGACGACGGCGCCAAGGTGGTATTTTTAATGGAATTGGCCGATAAAAAAGGCAACCCGTCCCCGGTAATCGTGCAGAAAAAAGACGGCGGTTATTTATATGCCACCACGGATTTAGCCGCCCTGCAGTACCGCAGCCAACAATTAAACGCCCAGCGCATTCTATATTTTATCGACGCCCGCCAGAGCCTGCATATGCAACAGGTATTTACCCTGAGCAAAAAAGCAGGCCTGGTGCCCGGGGTAGTGCAATTAGAGCACCACCCGTTTGGCACCATG
>DAOQGS010000536.1:0-2918 GCA_035338675.1 Cellvibrionaceae bacterium | reverse complement strand
TAGTAGTGGTATCCCCCGACATAGGCGGCGTAGTGCGCGCCCGTGCGGTGGCCAAACAGCTCCAGACTGACCTTGCCATCATCGATAAACGCAGGCCCATGGCAGGCGTGGCCGAAGTGATGAACATCATCGGCGAAGTAGCCGGGCGCACCTGTTTATTGGTGGACGACATGGTGGATACCGCGGGCACCCTGTGTAATGCCGCCGTGGCTTTAAAAGAACACGGCGCCGCCCGTGTGGTGGCCTACTGTACTCACCCGGTGTTATCCGGCCCAGCTCTTGAGCGCATTGTGGCCTCGCCCCTGGATGAACTGGTGGTGACCGACTCAATCCCCTTAAGCGCCGCCGCCCAGCAGGAGCCGCGTATTCGCCAGCTGAGCCTTGCGGGCATGTTGGCCGAGGCCATGCGCCGTATTAGTAATGAAGAATCCTTAAGTGCCATGTTCCGCTAATAGCGGCCCATAGCACTTAAATCCACGCCGGTTCGCCGGCTTTTTGTAACCCACAGGACTTCTGGTCGCGAAAGCCCTGTGTAAAACGCCCTTCGGGGCAGGAAGAAAAACCATGTCAAAACAAAATTTTGCCTTAGAAGCACACGTGCGTGACGTCCAAGGGAAAGGTGCGAGCCGCCGCCTACGTCGCCTGAATGCTTTAGTACCTGCCATTATTTATGGCGGTGATAAAGCTCCAGCCAATATCAGCGTTCCCCACAAGGACCTGGTAAAACAACTGGAAAACGAAGCCTTCTATTCCCACATCATCACCCTGAACGTATCTGGCACTCCAGAGCTTGTGGTATTAAAAGGTTTGCAGCGTCACCCTGCTAAGCCCTTAATCCTGCACGCTGACTTCCTGCGCGTGTCCGCTACTAAGAAACTGCACGTTAACGTACCTCTGCACTTCATCAACGAAGAGACTTCCAAAGGCGTTAAAACCGGCGGCGGCGTGGTGTCTCATAGCATGACTCAGTTGGAAATCCTCTGTTTGCCTGCTGACCTGCCTGAGTACATCGAAGTTGACCTGGCCGATGTAGAAGTTGGCCAAATCGTGCACATCTCTGACCTTAAACTGCCCAAGGGCGTTGAGTCAGTTGCTCTGAACCACGGCGCAGACCACGACCTGCCCGTATGTGCTATCCACAAGCCTAAAGGCGAGTAATAGCCCGCTGTACAGCGGCTGACGAGGTAATGCTATGCCAACCCCTGTACAGTTAATTGTGGGCCTGGGTAATCCAGGCCCCGATTACGCCCGCACCCGTCATAACGCGGGTGCCGATTGGGTGGAACAACTCGCCCAACTCCTCAATACCCCCCTGGTCAATACCCCCAAATTCTTTGGCTTAACCGGCCGCGCCAATACGCCCCAGGGCGAGCTGCGCCTACTGATACCCACCACCTATATGAACCGTAGCGGCCAAAGTGTGGCGGCCCTCGCGCAGTTTTATAAAATCCCGGTGGAAGCCATTTTGGTGGCCCACGACGAATTGGATTTAGCCCCCGGTATCGCTCGCCTTAAACAGGGCGGCGGCCACGGTGGCCACAACGGCTTGCGGGACATCATCGCAAGCCTTGGCAACAACCCGAATTTTATGCGTCTGCGCTTAGGCATTGGCCACCCCGGCCAAGCCAAGCAAGTGGCAGACTTTGTACTCAAACGCGCCCCCAGTAGCGAAGCCGAACTCACCCAAGCCGCAAGCGAAAAAGCGCTGGCGGTGCGGGATGATCTTTTGCGCGGCGACTGGGATAAGGCGCTTCGCACCCTTCACTCAGCCTAGGAGCAACTCATGGGTTTTAAATGCGGCATTGTCGGCCTACCCAACGTGGGTAAATCCACGCTTTTTAACGCCCTGACCCAAGCGGGTATAGGCGCCGAGAACTTCCCGTTCTGCACCATCGAGCCCAATTCCGGTGTGGTAGCCGTGCCAGATCCGCGTTTGGACGCCCTGGCCGCCATAGTTAAACCTGAGCGTATCTTGGCCACCACCATGGAGTTTGTGGATATTGCAGGCCTAGTCGCTGGCGCCTCAAAGGGTGAGGGCCTGGGCAATAAGTTTCTCGCCAATATTCGCGAGACCGATGCCATCGCCCATGTGGTGCGCTGCTTTGACGACGACAACGTTATCCACGTAGCTAACGGTGTTAACCCTGCCGCTGACATAGACGTGATCAATACCGAGCTTGCCCTGGCGGATTTAGAAACCATCGACAAAGCCATCTTTCGCTACGCCAAAGCCGCCAAAGGCCAAGACAAACAAGCGGTGGCCATGAAAGCTTTGCTTGAGAAAGTGCAACCTCATCTGGACCAAGCCAAACCCCTGCGCTCGTTTGGCCTGGATAAAGATGAGCTGGCCCTGTTAAAAGAATTACACCTGCTCACCCTAAAACCCACCATGTACATCGCCAATGTGCACGAAGATGGTTTTGAAAATAACCCTCATTTAGATGCCGTGCGTGCCATCGCCAAGGCGGAAGGCGCCATGGTGGTACCTATTTGCAATAAATTAGAAAGCGAAATTGCCGAGTTAGACGCCAGCGAAAAAAGCGAATTTTTAGCGGAAATGGGTATGAGCGAGCCGGGCCTGGACCGTTTAATTCGCGCCGGTTACGAATTATTAGGCCTGCAAACCTACTTCACCGCAGGCGTAAAAGAAGTGCGCGCCTGGACTATTCCAATCGGCACCACAGCACCCAAAGCCGCCGCAGTAATTCACACGGATTTTGAAAAAGGGTTTATCCGCGCCGAGGTAATTGCCTATAACGATTTTGTGCAATTTAAAGGTGAAGCGGGCGCGAAAGAAGCGGGTAAATGGCGTTTGGAGGGCAAAGAATATATTGTTGCCGATGGCGATGTGATGCATTTTCGCTTTAACGTCTGATTCAAACAAGCCATTTCAGGCGATTGCACATGCTTGCAAGTGC
>DAOQGS010000535.1:0-2920 GCA_035338675.1 Cellvibrionaceae bacterium | reverse complement strand
GTTGCTTTTAGAGCTAAATCCTGTTGCGCCATACCTATAGGCTCAGCACTGCTCGCGGTAATTACTGGGCTGTGCTGGCCCACCCATACGGTGTTTGTATCCAATTGAATGGCAGTGATGGGGCCTACGGCGAGCCATTTTTGATTAAAACTCAGTGCCGCTAAGGGATGGGTAGGTTTTGTTTCAGGTTTTTCTATAACGCCGTGGAAAAATTTACGATCATCAAGCATTTCACTCCACAGGCTATGGTTAATTAAGTTGCCTATATGTTCAATAAAGCCGCCGTAGATTTTTGGCGATATTACTGGCCCTAGCGCCTGTGTATTTACACTGGCGGCTATTCCACTTGCCGCCGCCGCAAATGCCAAACCCTGCCAGCTGGTTGCAGCAGCTGCGCTACCCACCAGCAAAGTTCTGCGCGTTAAACCCGGTAGTGTATCGTTCATTTCACCCTCCTCTTATTAAATTATTAATGGTGTTTTTTAAAATTTATCGACTAAAAATAGTCTGCGGCAATTAGTATTACCCTTAAGGCGTAATACATATAGGGTGCAGGCTTTCTACCAGCACGGATTATAAAATTACTTGTTAACAGTGGGAAATCATCTTTGAGCACTGGCTTGGCATATTCACAAGTTTTTATTAACCCAGCGGCATTTAGTGCCAGGTTAATAATGGCGGCAGGGGTGCCGCCCCGCCACGAGCTGCGCTAAAACAAGAAAATCCGCGCATTTTCGCAAGAGTCAGAGCAGTGAAGGCAAAAAATAGATCAGGACGATATATTTTGCCGCCGAGTTAATAGGCGCTCAGACTTGCTCTTTTGTACTTTAAAGCGCGATGGAATCCTCGCTCACAATTCAGCCAATAATTATGAAAATAAACTGGCCGCATAGGTAACGGCTGTATGCCCACCGCAATAAGGTAAAACTGACTTTTAGGCTAGGCCTGATTGCCGCGCAAAAAGTATTGCCTTGAATAACAGACTGCACAAAACCCACCTCACATAATTGCCGGGATTAATCATTATTAAAACGATTTCCCCATTGCCAATATGAAGTAACGCACACACGCCCACATCATTTAGTCATATGATATGCCCTAATGATGCAACAGCTCTATAAGCGAAGCAAAAAATTCTGCATCACAACCGGACTCCACTATAAAAAGGCACCTTCGTATGGTTTTCTCAAACTTAACAGGCGATTACAAAACCTTGCGGTATGCAGTGGCATTTACCGCTTTAATTACCTCTGCGCTAACAGGATGTACCGGTGGCGGCACCTCGTCCTCCAGTAGCTCATCTTCCAGTTCGAGCAGTTCATCAAGCTCCAGTAATTCCTCCTCTAGCTCGTCTAGTTCATCAAGCTCCAGCAGTTCCTCTTCCAGCAGCTCGTCAAGCTCCAGCAGCTCAAGCTCTGGCGGAATTTCACCGAATGATAAATTGGTCATCGCCATTAATGCCGGCAGCACCTCAGCGGCAACCTTGGACGGTGTTGAATATAAAGCTGACCGTTTCGCTTCGGCGGGCACATCCCAGGTGGTGACGGATGCGATTGTCGGCACCAATGAAGATACGCTTTACCAATCTGAGCGCTATGGCACCTTCCACTACGACATTCCGGTAACCAATGCCACCTATACCGTGGTGATGCATTTTGCCGAGCTGTACCACAGCAGCGCAGGCGCTCGCGCGTTTGATGTGGCTGTTGAAGGGCAGACCAAACTGAGTAATGTGGATTTATTTAGTTTGGTCGGCAAGGATGCCGCTTATAAATACGTGGTGCAGAATGTGGTGGTAAACGACAAAACCCTCACCATTGACCTCAGCTCCACCATCGACAACGCCACTATTAGCGGCTTTGCTATTTATTCGAATAATGGCGGCGCTTATGAAGAACCGCCAGAGCCCGTCTGCTCTACCGCTGACCGCCAAACCCCGACAGCAATCGATTACAACCGCGCGGTAACCCGCACCGAACAGCGCAATCCACCTTCAGGGGCCTATGGTTATGCCATAGAACACGCAACCCAAACCCTGCCTAACCACACCATTTACCGGCCGGACTTATCCAAAGTGACCAAAATTCCCATTGTGGCCTGGGGTAACGGCGCCTGTTCCAATGTGGGCACAGAGCAAGCGGATTTCCTTTTGCAAATTGCCTCAAATGGCTATTTAGTAATTGCCAACGGCGGCCCATTTGGCTCAGGCAGCAACGATCAACACGAAACAGAATTAGTCAAAGCCATCAATTGGGCCGTGGCGGAAAACAGCCGCAAATGCAGTCAGTACTACGGCAAAATTGATGTGGAAAAAGTGGCCACTATGGGCTGGTCCTGTGGCGGCGGTATGGCGCACTTTGCTGCAGTTGACCCGCGCGTAGATACAGCGGTGGCATTAAATAGTGGCCTGGGTATTTATAGCGACCGCCAAAGTTATTACCCCCGCTTTCACTCACCCCTGGCTATTTTTAACGGCAACTCCAGTGACGTAGCCTACAACCCAGGCATGCAAGAATACAGTGAAGTCACCAACGTACCTGTTTACCATGCTAACTACCCTCAGGGCCACGGTGATGCCTACTTCCAAGATAATGGCGGTGAATTCGGTATTGTGGCTGTAGGCTGGTTGAACTTCATGTTAAAAGACGACATGGGCGCTACAGGTAAAGGCATGTTCTTTGGTAATAACTGCCGCTTGTGTAAATCACCTTGGGTGGCAAAATCTAAAGGATTTAACTAAACCTAACTGAAAAATTATTTGCGAAGGGCTGCATACGCAGCCCTTTTTTATTTTTAAGGAACCTCTGAAAAATGTCGGCGGCGAATCTCTGGCTAGGCGAATTTGCCAAAAAAAGCGGACGACTACAGGGAGGTAGGAGGTAGAGCAATGCAGGAGCAATTGCCGAGTTTACACGCAGTA
>DAOQGS010000534.1:0-2921 GCA_035338675.1 Cellvibrionaceae bacterium | reverse complement strand
TGATCAATTTAGCCTGCGCTGGGCTGGCACTTGCGAGAATGCGCGGAATTTCGTGTTTTAGCGCAGCTTCCGGCGGTGTGTCGCGAGCCTTACCGCCATTATTAACCCGGCTCTAAATTCTGCCGGGTTAATAACAGCCTTCTAAAGCGTGGTGTCAAAGGCCGTTTGGTTCACCCTCTGCTCCCGCAGTATTTGCGCCGCCAGTGGAAAGTGCAAGTTGTGCATTGCGTTATCCAACTGATGTGCGCTCTCGGCGTCCAAGTGGGCGCTAAAGTGGGTTTTTAGCTGCTCGTACTGGTCGCAGGCGCGCAGGCTGTGCTCATCCAGCAGCTGAAGAAAGTTCTCAACCCATACCCCGGCGGTATTTAGCTCGGCGGCAGCAGGTGCACGGGTGTGACTTGTTTCATTGGTGTAATAGTGCTGCAGCCAATGCTCAGCTGCTTTGCGCGTTTGCGCATACAACTGTTGATAGGCCAACCATTGGCGGCAATTAAGGGACAGCCGATTTTCCTGCGCGAGAGTTTCTAAACTACAGATTTGCCGGTACAGGGGGGTAGCACCTAGGTTTCCCCAGGCGCCTTTTTGACTGTGTAAAATTTTCGCCGCTGCACTAAAGTCTGCTTCTTCGATGCTGTGAATCAACGCGGTTTGTTGGGCTGCGCTGCTGTCAATCAGCTGTTGAATGCCCTGCAGCACGCTATTGATTTGTGCCGGCTGATTGATATGGTGCAGCAGGCGCTCAGGATAAAATAAGGTGTGTGCAATCGGTTGGGATTCTTTAACGGTAATGTCGAGCGGTGCGCTTGTTTTAGCGGCTTCAAGCTTAGGCAACAAGCGTTGAATCTCATTGAGCAGGGTTTGCATTTCAATGGGTTTAGGCACAAAACCCTGCATACCCATGCGCTCACAATGTTCCCGTTCGCTGGATAAAACACCTGCGGTCATAGCGATAATCGGAATTTTATTGCCGCGCTCATTAAGTGCATGGCAGGTGGAGTAACCGTCCATTATGGGCATTTGAATATCCAGCATAATTAAATGGTACTGCTGGGGGTTGTGGCTTATTAATTCTAAGGCTTCTTTGCCATTCCAGGCCTGATCAATATGGGCGCCAAACTGCTCCAGCAAACCCTTGGCAACTACCTGATTGAGCGGGTTATCTTCCACCAGCAAAATATTAATGCCGCTGAGCAAGCGGTTGCTTAAATTCATTTCCTGTTGCAGCGGTTTGTGGCTGCCTTGGCGTAGGGTGCGGCCATCTGTAATGGCGTCTAATAAGCCTGCGTGAGTAATCGGTTTAATTAAATAGGCATCTACTAAATCCAAGCAGTGAGCGGGCAGGGCGATGGCGGCATGGTTTATATCGCTTACCAAGCGCAGACAATTAGGTTCAAGGCCGAGTTTACTCAGCTGCTGAATAAATAACACATCTTCGTTTAATACGCGGCTATCAATAATTAATAAATCGATGGGTTTTAATTTGTTAGCCGTAGGGAAAATATTCAAGGCCTGTTGCACTGAGGGGGCGGCAATAATATCCCAGGGCCAATGGGCTACCAGATGTTTGACCGCGTCAATCACCCGGCTGTTGTGATCCACCAATAAAACCCGTAGGGGTTGATGTTCGAGTGGATGGGTGTAATTGCGCGAGGCGATTTGGGTAAATTCAAGGGAGAAATAAAACCTGGAGCCCAAACCCTCTTCGCTCTCCAGCAGCAATTCCCCACCCATTAAATTCACCAAGCGTTTTGCAATGGCAAGGCCCAACCCTGTGCCACCATATTGGCGCGTGGAGGAAGAATCTACCTGGGTAAAAGCATCAAATAAATTTAATTGATTATTTTTGGCTATGCCTATGCCGGTATCCGTCACTGCAAAACCTACCTGTACCCTGCCGTGTTTGGGTTTGTTGGCAGTGATTTCAATGGTTACCTCGCCGCCGGGCGTAAAACGAATAGCGTTGGAGGTTAGGTTCACCAATACCTGGTGCAGTTTGAGTGCGTCGCCTTCAACACAGGTGGGTACATTTTTATCAATATGTAAAATAAACTCTAAGCCTTTTGCACCGGCTTGTGGCGATAAAATAGTGGCAATTTTTTGCACGCTCTCCCGCAGGTTAAAAATATTCATGGCCAGCTGGGCGTGGCCGGATTCGATCTTGGAGAAATCTAAAATATCATTCACTATGGCCAGCAAGCTCTCCCCTGAGTGTTTGATCATATTGATGTATTTTTTCTGCGGTGCGGATAGTTCAGTGGTTTGTAGTAGCTGTGCGGCACCTAGGGTAGCGTTGAGCGGTGTGCGGATTTCATGGCTCATATTGGCCACAAATTCACTTTTGGTGTGGCTGGCCACTTCCGCTTTTTGTTTGGCTTGATGCAGGGCTAATTCGGCGGATTTTAAATTGGTCACATCCCAATTCATGCCCACATAGCGCAGGGGGCGGTTGGCGGCGCCGTACACAATGGTGGCGGCGGCTTGAATATGGCGTATGCCCAATACTGGGTGAATAATTCTAAAGGAGGTGGAAAATTCATTTTTTGCCCGCGCCATGCTTTTAAGCAAGCGCTCAAGTTGGTTGACATCATCCGGGTGAATACATTGCCGCCAGCGCGCATAGGTCATCGGCTGTTGGGCTAAGCCGTACAAGTCGTACATGGCGCTATCCCACCAAACATTGCGGGTGCTAATACTCCACTCCCACACACCCAAACCAACGGCTTTATTGGCAAGCCACATGCGTTCGGACAGCTTGGCAATGAAGTGTTGGCGCTTTTCAAAGGCCTTTACCATAAACGCAAAAAAAAGCGGAATAAAACCGGTGATAAATACGGTATGCACCATGTCGGCATTGACCGGCAGATTTAAAAAAGATGGTTTGGCAAAGGGGTAAAGCCCCAGCAGCAGAGTACCCGCAAACC
>DAOQGS010000533.1:0-2925 GCA_035338675.1 Cellvibrionaceae bacterium | reverse complement strand
ACGGCGCCGAACCCAAACGCCAACCCAAACCGCCAGTGCCCGGCTGGATTTGGTTAATTACCGGCTGTTTATTGGGGGCCTTTGTAATGTTCCTCCTGCATGTCTCAAAAATTCCTCCCGCCCCGCCCCATACCGATAAACCCGCCCCCCAGGCGGCGAGCGCCGAAAAAGGCCCTGCTGAGGCCAAGCCCGAGGCCGACGACAGCGTTAAACCACGCTATGACTTTTACCGTCTGCTCAAAGAAAACCAACCGCCCCACAGCCCCCGCAGCGAAACCCCGGTGAGCACCAACCCCAATGTGCCAGTGGATGCTAACGCCAACTTTGTGCTGCAAGTAGCCAGCTATAAAACCGCCGAGGATGCCGAAGCTACCAAAGCGAAATTGTTGTTGATCGGCCTTACCGCCCGAGTGGAAAAAGTCACCCTGCGCAACACAGAAACCTGGCACCGCGTATTGATCGGCCCGGTTAAATCCGTCAGCGAAGCCGACCGTATTCGCGGCCAGCTCACCGACAACAAATACGACGCCCTGGTGCTAAAAGTCGCCCCCTAGCACCTGCCCGCCCAAGGCTTGAAATAACCTCCCGCGCCCCCACTAACCTCGCCTTATGCACAGCAACAGTAGCAAGAGGCAGGCGTGGAACAATATCGGGGAACAACCATTTTATCGGTGCGGCGCAATGGCCGTGTGGTGATCGGCGGCGACGGCCAGGTCTCCCTCGGCAACACCATCATGAAGGGCAATGCGCGCAAAGTGCGCCGCCTGTATAAAAACCAAGTGATTGCAGGCTTCGCTGGCGGCACCGCCGACGCCTTTACCCTGTTTGAGCGCTTTGAAGCGAAGCTTGAAAGCCACGGCGGCCAACTGGTGCGCGCTGCCGTTGAACTGGCCAAAGACTGGCGCACCGACCGCGCTCTGCGCCGCTTAGAGGCGCTCTTAGCGGTTGCCAATGCCGAGGCCTCCCTCATCATTACCGGCAACGGCGATGTCATCCAGCCGGAACAGGATTTAATTGCCATAGGCTCCGGCGGCTCCTTCGCCCTCTCCGCCGCCCGCGCCCTCTACAACAACACGGATATGCAGGCTCGCGACATAGTGGAAAAAAGCCTCACCATCGCTGGCGACATCTGTGTGTACACCAACCACCAGTTCACCATTGAAGAGCTGGAATATTAATTCTCGCCAGCTGCCTTTTATTGACCGCATTAACCTTGAGACCTGCCATGGCACACATGACTCCTCGCGAAATCGTCGCCGAACTCGATAAACACATAGTCGGCCAACAGGCTGCAAAACGGGCGGTGGCCATTGCCCTGCGCAACCGCTACCGCCGCATGCAAATTAGCGGCAGCCTGAGAGATGAAATTACCCCCAAAAATATTTTAATGATCGGCCCCACAGGCGTTGGCAAAACCGAAATTGCCCGCCGCTTAGCAAAACTTGCCAATGCGCCATTTATTAAAGTGGAAGCCACCAAATTCACCGAAGTGGGTTATGTGGGCCGCGATGTGGATTCCATTATTCGCGATTTAGTGGATAGCTCCATTAAAATGCTGCGCGAACAAACCAAACAAAAAATGCTCGCCAAAGCCCAGGATGCCGCCGAAGAGCGCATTTTGGATGCTTTGTTACCACCGCCGCGCAGCGGTTTTGGCGGCGCTGAGGGCGAGGAAAAACACGAATCCTCCACCCGGCAGTTATTCCGCAAAAAATTGCGCGAAGGCGCTCTGGATGATAAAGAAATTGAATTAGATGTAGCTGCGGCCTCCGTAGGTGTAGAAATTATGGCGCCGCCGGGCATGGAGGATATGACCAGCCAGTTACAAAATATGTTTTCCTCTATTGCATCAGGCAAAACCAAAAAAGCCAAATTAACCGTTAAACAAGCGCTGAAAAAACTCACCGATGAAGAAGCGGGCAAGCTGATTAACGAGGAGGAATTAAAAGCGCGGGCTATTGAGGCAGCAGAACAAAACGGTATTGTCTTTATCGACGAAATTGACAAGGTGGCCAAACGCCAAAGCAATTCCGGCGCGGATGTCTCCCGCGAGGGTGTGCAGCGGGATTTATTGCCCTTAATTGAAGGCTGCACCGTCACCACCAAACACGGCTCCATCAAAACCGACCATATTTTATTTATCACCTCCGGCGCTTTTCATTTAACCAAACCCTCGGATTTAATCCCGGAATTGCAGGGCCGCCTGCCTATCCGCGTGGAGTTAGAAGCCCTCACCCCCGCCGATTTAGAGCGTATTCTCACCGAACCGGATCACTCCCTTACCACGCAACATAAAGCGCTGTTGGCCACCGAAGGCGTGGAATTAAATTTCACTGCCGACGGGATTCGCCGCATCGCCGAAATTGCCCACCAGGTAAACGAAACCACAGAAAATATAGGCGCCCGCCGTTTGCACACGGTGCTGGAGCGTTTGTTGGAATCTGTCTCCTTTGACTCAGGTGTGGAGCAAACCGCCCTGCAGGTTACCGCCGAATTTGTCGATCAAGAGCTGGGCAACTTAGCGAAAAACGAGGATCTCAGCCGCTATATTCTTTAACCTAAAAAGCCCAGTGTCCCTGGGCTTTTTTATTGAGGACACGATTATGCAGCCGTCTCAATTCTCCGTTGCCGCGCCCCGCAAAATTCACCTGCATCAAAAATCTCAGCAGTTGGAATTGGTTTACGCCGATGCACAGTTTTTCCTACCGGCGGAATATTTACGGGTATTTTCCCCTTCCGCCGAAGTGCAAGGCCACGGGCCGGGGCAGCAGGTTTTACAGGTTGGCAAAATGCATGCGGGCATAAAAGCTATTGAAGGCCAAGGCAATTACGCCATTAAAATTGTCTTTGACGACGGCCACGACTCGGGTATTTATACCTGGAATTATCTGTATGAACTGGGGCAATTTCAGGCCAAGAATTGGC
>DAOQGS010000532.1:0-2935 GCA_035338675.1 Cellvibrionaceae bacterium | reverse complement strand
GCCCGCCTGCTGGACTATGTAGGAAATTTTCACATTGGGCGCCGCTGCCACCTGGTGTAAACCCGGCAGGGGGTAAAGGCCGCTCTCCTCTTTGGCGCCCATCACGCAATAAATCGGCCCCGTGTGGCCCGCTTTAAGGGCTGCGCGGGCGACGCCCAAAATCGGCGCCATGCCTGTACCTATGGCGGCCAGTAATAGCGGTTGCCCAAGGCTTGTGGCTTGGTAAAAACAGCGCCCCATAGGCCCTTGCAGATACAGCGGGCTGCCGAGCGGAATATGCGCCAGGTACTGGCTCATTTGGCCGTCTGGCAGCACACGAATATGGAATTCCAAATGGGCCTCTTGGGGCAGACTGGCCAGGGAATAACAGCGGCCCACCGCGTTTAATTCACCAACCGCCCCTTCAGTGGCGAAGATGCGCACAAATTGTCCTGGCTGGTAATCAAACGGTTTACTGACGCAGAGCTGCAAAATATCGCCTTTTAACCAGCGTTGGCGCAGCACCTCGCTGGCAAAACGAGTAGAGGGCTCTGAGAGAGTTTGCGCCCTGAAAATACCACTGACCTGGCACATACACGCCATGGCCAGGCCCTGTGCCGTTTGATGGGGCGAGAGTCCCTCCTGGGCGCGGGGGCTGATGATTCCCTCTAAAATTTGCACTAAGCAGCCTTGGCAAACGCCTACCCCGCAGCCCCGGCGCGGGTTGAGGCCGCGCTGCTCTAAGGCGCTTAACAGGTTGCTGCCATCGGCAAGTTCAAACACCTGCCGGTTAAATTCAACCCGAGCCATATTACTGGTTGAGCACATCTGCCTTAACGCTTTGCGCTAAAGCAGCGATTTGCGCTATGTCGTCGGCCGCCACGCCCAATTGAGTTAGGGTGCTGCCTAGGTGTTGAACCACCGCATCAAAATGTTCTTCGGTGAGATGCATCCCAGCATGGGCCTTGCGCATATCCAGGCCGGTGTATTGGTTGGGGCCGCCAAACACCATGGTTAAAAAAGCTTTTTGTTTGGCCGCTTGGCGCTCCATATCCACGCTTTCAAAAAAATGGCTAATGCGCTCATCGCCCAATACTTTGCGATAGAAAATATTCACAGCGGCATCCACAGCGGGCGCACCGCCAATGCGTTCAAATAGGCTCATAGCGACAACTCTTTTAATGATTGAGGAAAATAATCACCCGCAGCAATGATGTGAAAACTGCGTACACGGCAGCGGATGCAGGCGACGACGGGCGGGTTTAACAACCCTACTGGAGGCAAGCCTAGCAGGTTTAAGTGAGGGGTTTAGCGTCTTTTGAGGTTTGCCTGACCCAAATCAAATTTGTGTTGAGGTGCAGATTGAATCGACTAAAGAGCGGGCGCTGCGGAAAAATTAATTATTTAGCCCTTCGTGAGCAGTGCCCAGAGCGGGCAATCTGCAAGCTTATGCTGATTTGAAATAGGTGGGAGAAATGGGTTGCCTGCCGACTTACTGAAGGAACCTATGAAAGATGATGGCGGCGAAGCTCTGGCTAGGCGAATTTGGCTGGGCGCCCCCGGCAAAAAAAGCGGAGTTTACATGCAGTAAATGAGTATTTCTGCGGGGGCGCCTAGCCCAAATTCAACGCCGCCAGAGCGAGCAAGGTAATTTTTCAGAGGTTTCTTAAATGTGCATCTATGTTGCTGTGCAAACGGTGCGGGTGCTGCCAGGTACTTACTGCCAAGCAGGGAATTTAGTCGCTGCTGAGGATCATTGCAGGTTTTATATCGCCGCTTGTTAAGCGAATGTTTTCAGGCCAGTCTCTGACAGGTTTCATTTGCACAGCGCGTTTTAGGAGTTGATTTTTTAGCACCACCTTAACGAGTTGCTTTTTCACCATCACTCTTGCGAGTTGCTTTGTCAATTGCCGTGCATAACTGCTGCAATCCATCAGCAGCACGCAAGCTCTGGCGCTGCAATAAATCAGGGGGAATAAAAAATAAATGGCCGTTTTTTACTGCCTTTAACTGTGGCCATTGGTGCCACTGATCCAGCCATTGGGGCCGCGCGGTATCCATGCCGCTGGCGATAATAAGGTCCGGATTGGCTTTTAAAACCGCTTCGATATCAATTTTGGGGGCTAGGGGTGCTAAGTCGCCAAACACATTTTCCCCGCCGCAGGTGGTCAGCAACTCATTAAATAAATGTTCTTTATTCAGTGTCATTAACGGCTGATGCCATATTTGATAAAACACCCTCACCGGCACAGTTGGTTTAGCGCCCTTTTGCCAGGGCGTCACAATTTGGTTAAAGGCATCAATACTGGCCTGGGCTTGGGCGCTATTGCCAGCCAACTGCGCGAAGGTGTGCACACTGGCAATTAAATCCGCTAAACGGTGGGGCTCTATTAACAATACCCTAAGCCCTAAACGCTCCAAATGGGCAATTTTCTCTGCGGGATTGCCGCTTTGCCAGCCGATAATTAAATCCGGTTGTAGCTTTACAATAGCCTCGTAATCAAAACTCGCGTAGCTACCCACGCGGGGAATTTTCAGAGCCGCTGCGGGGTAGTCGCTGAAATCCACTGTGCCGACGAGGGCGGTCTCGGCACCGGCGGAGAATAATAATTCGGTAATGCTCGGTGCAAGGCTGATAATGCGCTCGGGGCGTTTAGTGAAAATAAGGGTTTTGCCCCGTGCATCCACTGCGCTAATCTGCGCCCCCGCAGTTGCCCTATGGGCGTGTGTAACAATTAGCAATAACAAAAGTGCGGCAATAACAGCGCGCCCTAAATTAATGAGATTACTTCGAATGTTCATCGCCAAGCCTCGTAGCGCGTTTAATAATCCACACCGTTGTTTAATGGTGCAGGGCACCACCTCGGATGCGGGTAAAACCACTTTAGTGGCGGGGTTGTGTCGGCTATTTGCGCGGCAGGGATTGTCTGTGGCGCCGTTTAAGCCGCAAAACATG